>JBHICB010000007.1:0-17799 GCA_046759365.1 Hydrothermarchaeales archaeon (SeqCode) | reverse complement strand
ATATGAGAGATTCGGGTTTGAATGTAATCTGTGGTCTAAGGGAGGGTGGTCCGTCATGGAAAAAGGCAAAAGAGGCAGGTTTCAACGTCTACTCAATGGATGAGGCAGCAAAAAAGGCAGACATAGTGCACATATTGATACCCGATGAGTGCCAACCTGATTGCTATAAGAGCTACATTCATGATAATCTGGAGGAGGGCAACGCCCTCGGCTTTTCTCATGGATTTAATATAAGATTCAATACGATTGTTCCTCCTGAGAATGTGGATGTTATCATGATGGCTCCAAAAGGACCTGGTGCCATTGTGAGAAGAGAATATGAAAACGGTTTCGGTGTTCCAGCTCTTTTCGCGGTGGCTCAAGACTACACCGGTAAGGCAAAGGAAAAGGCTTTAGCAATGACCAAGGCTAACGGCGCGACAAGGGCAGGAGTTCTGGAGACGACTTTTGCCGAGGAGACCGAGACCGATCTCTTTGGAGAGCAGGTTGACCTTTGTGGTGGCTGTGCCGAACTTATAACTGCCTCATTTGAGACTTTGGTTGAGGCGGGCTATCAACCCGAGATAGCATATTTTGAATGCCTACATGAGCTCAAGCTCATTGTGGATTTGATTTACAAACAGGGTATTGAGGGCATGTGGAGGAATGTTTCAAACACTGCCGAGTATGGTGGAAGAACTCGGGGTAACCGGATAATCACCGATGAGAGCAGAAAGGCAATGCAGGAGATCCTCAAGGATATTCAATCTGGGGAGTTCGCTAAAGAGTGGGTCTCCGAGAGTAAAAACGGAATGCCGAATCTAAGCAAGCTTAGAGATGAAGGCAAAAAACACAAGGTTGAAGAGGTCGGTGAAAAACTGCGGGCTATGATGAAATTTTAACTTGTTATCTTAAGGTTTATATAGATGATTGGAAAAGGTTTCATGGAGGAATTCTAATTGAAAGTATTTATGATAGGTCTCGGACAGGCTGGCGGCAAAATTATCGATCTCTTTGTAGAAGATGATATGAACTCCCGGACAGAATCGATATATAAAGCTGTGGTAGTGAATACGGCCAGGCCGGACCTTAAGGGTTTAAAACATGTCCCTAAAAAAAATAGGGTCCTTATAGGCGAGACCATCGTAGGGGGACATGGAGTAGGTGCAAACAATAAACTCGGGGCAAGGATTGCGAAGGCCGAGATAGATAAGATCCTAACCGCCATCGATCTGGCGGGGACTGGAGACATCGACGTATTCCTCATCGTTTTGGGATTCGGTGGAGGTACCGGTAGTGGAGCAGCTCCGATAGTTGTAAAACACATCAAGAGGATATTCAATGAGCCTGTTTATGTCTTGGGGGTATTGCCTACAGCCACGGAAGGCGGGGTATATCTGTTGAATTCCGCTAGAAGTCTTAAGACCCTGTCAAAATATGCAGATTCGATGATCCTAGTCGACAACAGTGCATTTTTGAAACCTGGAGAGAGCCTTAAGGATGCTTATAAATGGATAAACTCAGAGATTGTAAAACGGTTTGGTCTACTTGCCAAAGCCGGAGAAGTAGGGGTAAGTGGTGTAGTAGGTGAGATGGTGGTTGACGCCTCTGAAATCAATCAAACCCTTACCGGAATGGAGATCTGTACAATAGGTTACGCTACTGAGGAGCTTCCTAAAGCGGGTTTTTTAAAGAAGACCCTAGTTGGCGAGGATAAAATAGATCAGAGAAAGTCTGCTAGGATTGTTTCCTTGATAACCCGGGCAGCAAAGACCAGATTGCTAATGCCATGTGACTTTAGGTCAGTAAGAAGGGCACTGATCGTTGTAGCAGGGCCCCCGGAAGAGCTTAGCAGGGATGGGACAGAGAGCGCCAGAGAATGGCTGGCAAAAAACATTGCAGGTGGAGAGGTTAGGGGTGGAGATTTTCCAGTTCCAAATAGCAAGTATATGGCGGCAGTGGTACTTCTAGCAGGTGTTACAGGTGTCCACAGGTTAGACGCCCTCTTTGAGAAGGCTAGAGCTATGCAGGAAGCGATGGCTAGGGGGTTGACCACTGAAGAGACCAAAAAGAGGGAGAAGACCAGTCAGCTCATGGCAGACATTGAGGATCTAGAAGAGGAAGAAATAGACATTGAGGACATTGAAGATCTGCTAAAAGACTTGGAGATGTAATGGAAGTTTACATTACCCACATTTTAAGAACTCCAGCAGCCCCCGATCCTATTAATATACCACCTAAAAAGAATAGCCTCGGGTTATTGCTTTTTGAGATTTCCCTTACGAATAACCAGGCAGCTATAAGGAATAGTGTCAAGTATATATTTGTACTTTTGATAGAACTCCCCCCAGTCATCCATATCTTTGTCGAGGGACTCAAGGATTATTTCTTTTTCTTCTTCCTCCTCTGCCATATTTTTTAATCCCCATTCTCTTCTCTGACCACCTTTGCAACTGCCACTACCTTATCACCTTCTCTCATTCTCATGATCCTTACTCCCTGGGTATTTCGACCTATGATTGAAATTGTATCTATCGGAATCCTGATAACTATTCCCCCCAAACTTGTTGCCACCAACTCATCGCCGTCTTCGACCATCTTGATATCCACAGCATCTCCGTTTCTTCCTTTAGTTTTGATATTTATCACTCCTTTTCCGCCTCTTCCTTGAGTTCGATGTTCGGATGCGGCTGTCCGCTTACCATAACCATTTTCTGTAATAGTCAGAATTGATGCATCCTCTCTTATTATTTCCATGCCTATTACTCTGTCTCCTTTCCTCAATTTTATCCCCCTGACTCCTTGTGCTGTTCTCCCCATTGAACGAACGTTATGTTCTGAAAATCGAATAGCCTTTCCATTTTGTGTTCCCAAAATCACATCCTGTGTACCATCTGTTACTTTGACGTTCACTAATTCATCATTATCCAAAAGTGTAATTGCTTTTTTCCCTACTTTCCATATACTTATGAATTCGGAAAGTGGGGTCTTTTTGACCTTGCCATTTTTTGTTGCCATAAAGAGGAAGTGCTGATCATCAAACTCTTTTATAGGAATATTTGTGGTTATGTTTTCTCCCTGCTCTAAATTCAGAAGATTGACTATAGCTTTTCCTCTGGAGTATCGCCCACCTGCAGGTATCTCATAAATCTTTCTCCTGTAAACTTTCCCTTTATTTGTGAAAAAGAGCATGTAATCGTGGGTTGATGCAATAAATAAATCCTTAACAAAGTCCTCCTCTTTGGTCCCCATTCCTTTAACCCCTATTCCTCCCCGCCCCTGCTGTCTATATGTGTCAACGGCCAGCCTTTTTATATAACCAGTATTTGTAATAGTGATCACCATATCCTCTACCGGAATGAGGTCTTCATCGTCAATGTCTATTATGCCCTCGACTATCTCAGTTCTTCTCTCATCATCATACTTTTCTTTTAATTCCAAAAGTTCATCCTTTATTATCCCCAACACCTTTTTCTCATCAGCCAATACTTCTTTGTACCATTTAATTTTCTTCTGCAGTTCTTTGTATTCGTCGTCGATTTTCTCCCTTTCAAGGCCCGTTAAACGTTGCAATCTCATCTCCAAGATGGCCTTTGCCTGTTCAACAGAAAGTTCGAACTTTTCGATAAGTGAAGTCTGGGCATCATTAGTGGTCTTCGAACTTCTGATGGTCTTTATTACCGCAGCAATCCTTTTCAAAGCAATCTTTATGCCCTCGAGTATGTGGGCCCTTTTCTCAGCTTTTGTTAGCTCAAATTGGGTTCTCCTCTTCACTACGTCCTCGCGGTGCTGGATAAAATGGGAAATGATCTCTTTTAGATCCAAAACCTTCGGCTGGCCATCTACAAGGGCGAGATTTATGATTCCAAATGTAGTTTGCATTTGAGTGTGCTTGTAGAGTTGATTTAGAACGACTTCTGCATTCGCCTGTTTTTTCAGTTCGATTAAAACCCTCATTCCCTCTCTATCAGATTCATCACGAAGATCTGCAATGCCCTCGATCTTTTTATCCTTGACCAAATCCGCTATCGTTTCAATCAGCCTTGACTTATTTACTTGATAAGGAATTTCTGTAATAATTATCCTAGACCGTTCTCCCTCTTTTTCCTCAATTGTTGCCTGTGCCCTAATCTTTACAAGACCTCTTCCAGTCTTATATGCGCTGTATATCCCTCCAACACCATAAATGATGCCACCTGTTGGGAAATCAGGACCTTTAACAATCCCTAATAATTCATCAATCTCCACATTCGGATTATCTATTTGCAGTACTACAGAGTCAACTATCTCGCCGAGATTATGGGGGGGCATATTTGTGGCCATTCCAACAGCAATCCCCGAAGAGCCATTGACAAGTAAGTTGGGAAGTTTTGAAGGTAATATTACTGGTTCTTGTAATGATTCATCATAATTTGGGACAAAATCAACGGTATCCTTGTCTAGGTCCTGAAGCATTTCTTCTGCAATCTTTTTTAACCGCACTTCAGTATATCGCATTGCAGCAGCAGAATCCCCATCTACAGAACCGAAGTTGCCCTGTCCATTTATTAAAGGATATCTCAAAGAGAAGTCCTGCACCATCCTGACGAGGCTGTCATATACTGCAATGTCTCCATGGGGGTGGTATTTACCCAGGACATCTCCCACGATCCTGGCCGACTTCTTATAGGGCTTATCAGAGGTCATGCCGGATTCTTTCATCCCATATAATATCCGGCGGTGGACTGGTTTAAGGCCGTCCTTTACATCAGGCAGTGCCCTTCCAACTATTACGCTCATGGCATAATCGATGTAAGAGCCCTCCATCTCCTCCTCAATGGTTCGCGGGATGATCTTTTCTTGCCTAGCCGCCATTTTTTATTCCTACACGTCCAGATTTTGCACTTGTTTGGCAAGACTTTCGCTAAACTCTCTTCTTGGTTCTACCTTATCTCCCATCAAAATCGTAAAGATCTCGTCAGCCGCCATCGCATCATCTACACTTACCTTCAACACAGTCCTGGTTTCAGGGTCCATAGTAGTCTCCCAAAGCTGGTCAGGATTCATCTCTCCCAGACCCTTGTATCTCTGGATTGAGCCCCCTTTTCTGCCAAGCTCGTCGAGGTATGCTGCAAGTTCTTCATCGTCGTATGCGTATTTCTCAATTTTCCCTTTCTTTACTCTGTAAAGTGGTGGCTGTGCGATATAGACATAGCCTTCTGTGATAAGATTCTTCATGTGACGATAAATGAGAGTTAGGAGCAGTGTTCTGATATGGGCTCCGTCGACATCTGCGTCTGTCATAATAATTATCTTATGATATCTCACCTTTGACATGTCAAACTCATCGTTTATCCCTGCACCAGTGGCTGTTATAAGGGTCCTTATCTCTTCATTTTGCAGTATCTTGTCAAGGCGCGCTTTCTCCACGTTCAGTATTTTTCCGCGAAGCGGCAAAATGGCCTGAAATTGTCTATTTCTCCCCTGTTTTGCAGAGCCCCCGGCTGAGTCGCCTTCCACAATAAAGAGTTCGCTCTTTGCTGGGTCCCTTTCTATGCAGTCGGCAAGCTTTCCGGGCAAGGCTGAAGATTCCAAGGCGCCCTTTCTCCTTGTAAGCTCTCGGGCCTTCTTTGCTGCAGCCCGCGCTCTGGCTGCTGTTAGGCATTTCTCGATTATTTTACCAGCTGCCGCTGGATTTTCTTCAAGGAAGTTCTTGAGTTCTTCATTTGTTACAGATTCCACGATTCCTTTTACTTCGCTGTTTCCAAGCTTGGTTTTTGTCTGTCCTTCGAATTGCGGGTCTGTAAGTTTTATGCTAATAACGACTGCGATGCCTTCTCTTATGTCTTCTCCTGAGAGAGTTTCGTCTTTTAGAAAGTTGTTGTGTTTGGCGTAATCGTTTATTGTCCGTGTCAGGGCTGCCTTGAAGCCGCTAAGATGCGTTCCCCCCTCCTCTGTATTTATGTTGTTGGCAAACGCGTAGATATTTTCTGCATATCCTGCGTTGTACTGCAGGGCGATCTCTACTACAGTGCCGTTCTTTGACTTTTCAAAATAGACGGGATCGTGGAGGGGGTCTTTATTCCTGTTTATAAACTCTACAAAGGCGGCTATTCCTCCTTTGAATATGTATTTTTTCTTCTTGCCCGTTCTCTCATCTTCAATCCGGATTCTTAGGCCTTTATTCAGGAAAGCCAGTTCCCTCAATCTTTTAGAAATGGAATCAAAGTTAAATTCTACAGTCTCGAATATCTCAGGGTCTGCTTTGAATGCGACTGAAGTGCCGGTGTCCTCGGCTTCTCCTATCTCCTCCACGTCTGATGTGGGATTTCCTCTTTCATATCTTTGTCTGTATAATTTCCCTTCTCTTTTTACTTCGACTTCCAACCACTCGGATAGGGCGTTGACCACTGAGACCCCTACACCGTGTAGTCCCCCGGAGACTCTGTAGCTTTTGGTCCCGAATTTACCCCCTGCATGGAGCATTGTCATCACGATTTCTACTGCAGGTTTTTTGTACTCCTTATGTATCCCTACAGGTATCCCTCTGCCATCGTCTGTAACTGTGACGCTGTTGTCCTTATGGAGGATTATTGTTATATTATTACAATAGCCTACAAGAGCTTCGTCGATGCTGTTGTCTAGCACTTCGTAAATGAGATGATGCAAGCCGCTTGCACCCGTACTTCCTATGTACATGCTTGGCCTTTTCTGCACCGGCTCTAAGCCTTCTAGGACTTCTATATCCTTTGCTTTGTATTCGCTTTCAGGGTCTATGTCAACCATTTTGTTGTCCTTTTTTCAGCTAAATCGTCTAATAAAAAAATGCTTAAAATCAATCCCATTAAAAAAACATTTTTCCAGAGCCAAATTATACTCTAATCCTTATTAGAAAATTTAACGTTATCATACCATATAAACCTTCGGATTTAAACAATAAAACTTCTGTATTTAGAAAGATAAAGACGGCCTTTAATCAATGATAAAAATAACAGGTTTATGTAATGTCAAGTCTGGAATAAATTTTACAACAGCCTATAGAACTCTTCCTCAATAAAAAATGCCACTTTTAGTTCAAAGTTCGTTAAAATTACGTACGTTAATGATTGATCTTTTGACAATGATAATCGTAAGATATGGGGAGATAGGGACAAAGTCCAGACAGAGCAGGAAAAGAATAGAAGCGAAATTGGTAAAGAACATCAAAAAGGCCATCGGAAAAAATAAAGTGAGGAGGACGTACGGGAGGATCTATGTTGATTCTGATTCTAAGGAAGACGCAATGAAGATATCCAGGGTTTTTGGAGTAGTTTCGACATCTATTGCGACGAAAGTAGCCCCGGATTTTGATACAATCATAGATGAAGGAGTCAAATACGCTTTACCTAAAATCAAAGAAAACAGTACTTTTGCCATTAGGGCTAGAAGGGCAGGGGAACACGCATTTCACAGCAAGGATATAGAAGTGGAGATGGGATCAAAGATAGGTGGGACTACAAAAGCAAAAGTAGACCTTGAATCTCCGGACAAAACCATCTACGTAGAGGTTCGAGATGATTACGCATATATCTTCGATGAGATTATAAAAGGCGTTGGAGGCCTGCCTTTGGGGACGCAAGGCGAAGTGATTGCCATGGTTAGCGGAGGCATAGACTCTCCTGTTGCCACATGGATGATGATGACCCGGGGCGTTGACCCAATATGCCTTTACATGGATAACAGGCCATTGGTAGATGAGAGGACTGTGGACCGAGCTGTAAATACCATTGAGAAACTTGCAGAGTGGAAGAATGATAGTATTAAGACTTACATAGCCCCCTTTGGAGATGTCTTAATGAAACTACTAAAGGTCGAGGATTATAGATTAGGCTGCATACTTTGCAAGAGGATGATGTACAGAGTTGGGGAGCAGGTAGCTGAAGCGGAAGGAGCGAAAGCTGTAGTCACCGGGGAGAATATGGGACAGGTAGCAAGCCAGACATTGGACAATCTATTTGTCATAAATGGGATCATTCAAAAAGTTCCGGTTTTCAGACCTCTGGTAGGGATGGACAAGAATGAGATAATAAGCATCGCAAAAAGGATTGGGACCTATGATATATCCATACTCCCCGCCAATTGTTGTCTGGGGCCTCCACCAAATCCCGTAATAAGAGCTACACTGGAAAGGGTCAATAAGGCTGAGTCTGAATTGGATGTGGAAGGGCTTGCAAAAGAGATTTTTGAAAATAGTAGAATTGAGGAGTTGGGATGAAAAAAAAGGCAGAAAAGCTTTTGGAATGGTTGGCTGATAAAGGGAGCGTTTTGGTGGCGTTTTCAGGGGGTGTGGACAGTTCGGTTGTGGCAAAGGCCTCGTATTTCTCATTAGGGGAGAACGCGATAGCGGTTACTGCCAGATCTTCTACTCTTTCAAAGTCGGAGTTTGAATCTGCAAAGAAGGTTGCAGAGGAGATGGGGATATCCCACATTATTATTGAGGAGGATGAGTTGGACGATCCGAGGTTTGTTGAGAACCCCGAGGATAGGTGCTATTACTGCAGAAGTGGTCTGGTAACTGCCTTAAAGAAGCTTGCGAAGGAAAAGAAGATCAACTATGTCTTGGATGGCGCAAATTCCAATGACTTAAAGGGACACAGACCGGGATTGAGAGCTTTACGGGAGCAGGGAGCGCGAAGTCCATTACTTGAGCTTGGATTTGGGAAAAAAGACGTAAGGGGGATAGCCAGAGATTTTGGTCTTTCTACATATGACAAGCCTTCAATGGCATGCTTGGCGTCGAGAATCCCTTATGGTGAGAAGATAACTCATGGGAAATTGGAGATGGTTGAAAAGGCGGAGGACTTTCTACGTGGAAAAGGATTCAGGCAGGTTAGGGTTAGGCATCATCATGGCATTGCCAGAATTGAGGTTTCAGATGCCGAAATCGAGAAAGTTACAAGGCTTAGAAAGGAGATCTCAGAAGAGTTTAGAAAGCTTGGATTCAAATATATAGCTTTAGACCTTGAAGGTTACAGATCCGGGAGCATGGATGAGGTCCTGTAATATTTGTTGCAGAGATTCTGATGGGAAGAAAGATGAAAACGAGGTTTGCAATTTTATCTGCAACCCTGTTTAGGCAAAGCCGATTTTAATGGCGATAAGGATAAGAATCACTGCAAAAATCTTGCTGAACAGGTCTGTGGAGAATTTATCCACATATCGTGCCCCGAACTGGGCTCCGATTATACCGCCAATGGCAAGGGGCAATGCAATCTTAAAATCTATGTGCTGGAGTTTGTTGTGGGCTATAACTGCTGATATTGAGATCAGTAGGATGACCATAAGCGATGTGCCCGAGACTATTTTAGCCTCATAGCCCAATATGAGGAGCAGCGGGACTAAGAGAAATCCTCCGCCTAGGCCTAAAAATGCGCCTAAACCTCCGATGACTAAACCTGCGAGGACAAGTAATAGCGTGTTCATAATGTTTAGATGAAATCAATTGCTATTAAGCTTTTTGAATAATACCTACAAAGAGAGTTCCAATATTCTGGCAATATTTGCTCCTTGTCTTGCCATCTTTTCTATCTCTAGAATTTGGGGTTTTGATCTTTTTTTGGTTTTTAATTCTGTTAACTTTTTTGACAGTTTCTGATATCTACCCCCGATTTCTTTCCCTTTTTCCAGGTCGGAATTTTTGAATGCAAAATATGAGTCTACCACCAGTTCTCCGGCCTCTTTTGCAAGTTCATTTTTGTCGACAGAAATAGAAGCGGCTTCAACGGCTCTTTTGAGATCTCTTGATATGCCTATTAAAACAATGCCTAGAACAGCATCTTCTACTCTCTCTGTTTTGACGATAAAGTCCAGCGAAATCTTGACCATTTCGTTATTAAAATCTTCTAGATATATCCCCTCGCCATTGTCTATTAATTTTTCAAAGTCTTTTATTGTTTTTTCCAATTTTTTTATCCCCACTATAAATTTGTCTTTGTTCTCGATGTTATCTAATCTTTGGAATATTTCGGACACTTTAACCTTCTTTCTTGGTAATATTTTACTTTCGTCTAGGACAGGAGGGGTATTTAGGACCGGGCAAAGGGTAGCTAAACATCCTCCAGATGCACAATCAACTACGTCACAACCACAATCCGGGCAGATGATAGAGCCCCACATTATTCTTGATATAAGATTGATTGTAGCAAAGATATCATCTTTGTCCTTTGCCTTTCTCACTTTTATTTTTCCGTTGCGGTAGAGCAGTATGGATTTTCCATTATAGGTTATCCTTGCGATGCCCATTTTCTCAGAACATCTTATGTCTTCAAAAGGTTGGTAATTCTTAAGAAAATCACACAAAACAAATGGGTCAAAAAGACCGTATTTTAGTTCATTACCTTCTACGAAAGGCAGCATAAGGTGGGCGGTCGCTGTAACCTTTCCGCTTTCGGTAGTGCAAGGCCGGACATATGTTACCTTTTCAGAGCTTGTGGGCATCCTTACCTTGATCTTTAAACCTTCCTTGAGCAGGCTTTTTACCTTAGCTTTATTTTCGGCGTATTCTGGCATGTTAAGATAGACACAATCTGCAACCTCTGAATCCCCTGCAGCCATCCTCCTGGCTAGAGTAGAACATGACGGCCAGCCGCAATGCCCGCAGTTTTTAAGGGGCATTGATGTAAAGAGGTCATAAAAGCCGTGCATATACGCGCCCTTTAATCCTTTATGATAGCATTGAGGATATCTTCACTCTGGACTCCAGGTATCTCTGCACCGCTATTTTTGCCTTTTGCCCAGACGGAGAGATTTGTGTATAACCCTATGGCAAATATTGCCAATGCCAAGTAAAGCATCGGATAGAAATATGTGATACCGATCTCGGACATGAATTACCTCTTATTGAAGATAATCTATTTCTGTACGTAGACCTTCCATTCCTCGCCTTCTTTTAAAACCTCGACCTCATACTCAAAACCCGTCTTTTTTTACTGAGGCGCGTTATGTTCTCTACTGCCGGTGGATGATCAACTAAAACCTCAAGTAGCTCTCCTTCTGCCATCTCTTTTAACTTGTCTCTTGTCTCCATCAAGGGATAGGGACAGATCTTGCCCCTCTCATCAAGGGTTTCTGAAGGGGGTTTTTCTTTAAGGCCCATATCCATCACACGAAGTTTACCCTTTTGTCTTTCAATACAAAGACAGATTCTTTTGTTTTTAAAAAAAGGGGGCTAACCGCCCCTCGCCTTTTCTAAAAGCAACCTAGTCTCTGCTCTTTTCACAGTCTCTCTTACCATCAAGACAGCATCAGGGTTTGCAGAAACGCTTGTTATGCCGTACTCTACAAGCTTTTTGACAACCCCAGGATCAGATCCGGCCTGGCCGCATATGGAGGTGTCCACCCCTGCCTCGTTGCAGCGCTCTATCACATACTGGATCAACTTTAGCACTGCAGGGTGCTTCTCAGTGAAATGCTTCGCTACGCGCTCGTTGTTTCTGTCCAAAGCCAGAGTATACTGCGTTAAGTCATTTGTACCGAAACTTATGAAGTCCAGGCCCTCTTTGATAAAGTCGTCTATAATAAGAGCGCTTGCGGGAGTCTCCACCATGATGCCAAACTGGACGTCTTTGTGAGGCCTAAGGCCTACTTCCATGGCAAGTTCTTTCGCCCTCCTAAGCTCCCTTGGATGTTGAACCAGGGGAATCATCACTCCTATGTTGCGGTAGTTCTCTTCAACAAGCCTCTTTATCGCCTTAAGCTCAGCTCTTAATAGATCAGGTTCATCCAAGCCTCGTCTGACACCCCTCCAGCCGAGCATGGGGTTAGGCTCATGGGGCTCGTCCTCGCCGCCTTTCATATTCTTAAACTCATCTGTGGGGGCGTCAAGGGTCCTGATATAGACTATGCCGTTGGGATAAAACGCATCTACTACGATCCTAAGGTCTTTTGACAGCCCATCGATGAACTTGTCCTCTTCGCCTTCTCTAATGAAGCTCATGGGGTGGCGGCCCATACCAAGGATAATATGTTCGACTCTTAGAAGACCCACGCCGTCAGCCATCTTTGCCATCTTTTTGGCTATCCTCTCATCCGGTACGCTGAGATTGACCTTGACTTCCGTGCCGGTCACAATCTTGGAAGGTGCGGCAACAACTTCCTCATCCTCGGCTTTTTTAGCCTTGGCAGCGCCTTTGTAGACTACTCCTCGGGTTCCGTCAACTGTGATAATATTCCCATCTTTTAACACCTTAGTACAATTGCCGGTACCCACAATACAAGGGATTCCAAGCTCTCTTGAAACGATGGCAGCATGGCATGTCATACCGCCTTCTTCTGTAACAATGGCGTTGGCCCTTTTCATGGCAGGAACCATATCCGGGTTCGTCATGGTGGTTACTAAGATGTCGCCTTCCAGGACTTTATCGATCTCTTCGAGTTCGAAGATGATCCTGACCGGTCCAGAACCAACGCCAGGGGATGAGCCCAGGCCCTTGATTATGACCTCTTCGCCTTTTTCGCTGCCCGTTTCTTCTGTGGCCTCGTCATAGAGCACAGTTATCGGTCTTGACTGGAGCATATACGGATCGGTCTTGCCTTCAATGGCCCATTCCATATCTTGCGGGAAGTTGTAGTGATCCTCAACCAACTTACCAAGCTTAGCAAGTTTAACAATCTCGTCTTTAGTTAGCACTTGCTTTTTTGCCAAGTTGGCGGGGATCTTCTCCGTTATAGTCCCCCCTGTTTCCTTGTCTTTGGTAAACATAAGCTCTTTTGTGGCGACCTTTTCTTCCAAGATCTCTTCGGTTTTCTTGCTTATCACATAATGATCAGGGGATACAGTTCCGGATACAACACCTTCTCCAAGACCCCATGCAGCCTCAATCACAATCTGGTCTTTTTCTCCAGTCGCAGGATGCACAGAAAACATCACCCCTGCTTTATCTGCATTCACCATCTTCTGCACAACGACAGCAATAAGTACTTGTGAGTGCTCAAACCCTTGTTCTTCTCTATAGAATATAGCACGAGGCGTAAAAAGGGAGGACCAGCATTTACGCACACTCTCAAGGAGGTCTTTTTCTCCCTTGATATTCAAAAAGGTTTCCTGTTGCCCAGCAAAGCTGGCGCCCGGCAGATCCTCGGCTGTTGCAGAGCTTCTAATGGCCACAAATTCATCGGGGTTTCCAGCCGAATCGCAGAGCTTCTTGTAATGTTTAACGATGAGCTTCTTGATATCTGAGGGTATCGGCACACTCTCTATAAGGGCTCTAAGCTCCTTAGAGGCATTTTGAAGCTCAGAAGTATTGTCCACATCGGTCTTACCCAATATTTCCATCATATTTTCGAAGATACCTGTCTTTTTCAAAAACTTTTCATAGGTCTTAGAGGTTATTACAAACCCCGGGGGCACCGGTAAACCGGCCTGTGTCATCTCTCCTAAATTGGCTCCTTTTCCACCAGCTACATCAACATCGTCTTTTGTAAGCTCTTCAAACCACATCACATTCATAATCTACACCTCTTTTACCATCTTCAGAATTTTTTTCCTTTTCTTTTGATATCTTCTAACCCCGATATCAAATATAAGCTCCAATTTTTGCATGGGAATATCAAGGCAGGAACTTAGAAACACGAAGCTGGGGGCGTTGAACTCTTGACCCTTAAGCCTGGACACTTCATCAAGAGCAAGCAGGTCTCTTACGACCTTTAAAGCTCCCACAGTCTTGGTGAACTCTTTGAGAAACTTAGCTGTCGGATGTATGTTGCCCTTCTCTATCCTAGTTATCGTTTCTCTTCTAAGGCCTACTATCTGACCAAGCTCAGCTTGGGTTATGTTCACTGACTTTCTCACGTTTTTTATCTCTTTGTTCGTGTTATCTGCCGATAATATCTTTCCACCTACCTCCTTTAGATATCTATTATACGCCTGCTCGACGCTGTACATAACCGTCATAGAAAACTCATACCATAAATACTTTTTGTTACGTATTACGTCACATTTTTCAAAAAATAGTCATGCCAGAGGCGAAAATCCCTATTGTCCCCTTCTACGAATAAGGGCCTCGACAAGAGCTTTGGACTCTTCGATTTCATCAAGCTCTTTTTTAACGATTACCGGTATCCCCTCCAAGGATTTTTCCTTTATATGCTTTACAACAAAGAAGGCATCAGTCAGGGCGGCCTCAGAAACGCTTTTTAGGATCTTAGCATCCTTCCCAATACCCTGATTGGACTGGCGAACCTTCGTAAACATAAGGTTTTCATCCTTCTCTGTTAGTGCATCGAAAGGTGCTGTCCTTACAGGACAGACCAAAAACCCGATCTCAGAAAGCTTTTTGAGTATCATTCTGGCGAATTCACTTTTTACCTTAACATCCGACATTAAAGCACCGGGCACAGAAAAGATATCTAAAGGCACTGTTATTGAGACGTCTAAAAACTCCTCCATCCTTACAGCTGTCTCAAAGGTCGCCATAGACCCATCATTCTCGTACTTGACGACCATCCGACGGGAAACGCCTATATTAGACCCTAACTCCCCCAAAGAGATGGATTTCTCCTCTCGAGCCTCCTTTAGTTGGACACCATCTATTTTGACGTAATAGCCACCCCTAGCCGCCAGCACCAAGGGCAGTATTTTTCTTAGCATAATCTCTTCTAGGGTGACAGGGGTTATCGCATGAACTCCGTGCCTCTCATAGACCACACCATCTGCCAAATAAGAATTCCGGGTCCTGGACCCTATAAGAAGTGGATAGGCAGAGAGGAATCTGGAAATGTTTGTAAGATCCACAGCCTGCCCCTCGCTAAAGCTGTCTATATTCGTTAAGACCTTAAGTAAAAGCAGCAATAATCCCCTCCTTGCGAATATATCAAAGCTAGACATGCCAGCTTCGCACATATCCGAGACCTCGAAACTGCTCTTGTCTAATGTATCAGATACGTGCATCAGGGTTTCGGCACGTTCATTCATTTTGATCACACAACTTTTTAATAAAGTGTAATCCTGGGGGTTATATATAAAAATTGGGCTTGGCATTATTTGCTGTAAAAGTGAGGATTATGTTCCATATAGGAATTGATGATACGGATTCAAAAGAAGCGATGTGCACTACTTATTTAGGAGCAATGTTGAAGGATGAGTTGGCAGAATTTTCAGATATTTTAGCACTGAAGCTTGTAAGATTGAATCCGAATATTGAGTGGAAAACAAGGGGAAACGGAAGCATTGCTCTGGTTGTCGAAACAGTGGATGAAAAAAAAGCAAAAAGAGTTGTTGAAAATTCCGTAAAAGAGAATGCCGAATTTGGTGATAAAAACACCAACCCGGGCATAGTGTTCTTTCATGGTGAGATCCCAGAAGAATTCAAAACATTTTATTACAAAACCTTGCACGGGACAGTGAAGATTAGAGAAGCGGAGGATTTGGCTGCGACCTATGGAGCCGAGATTCGAAAATTCAAGAATGGAAGGGGCATCATAGGAGCATTAGCAGCAATTGGAAGTAACTTCCAAGATCATACCCACGAGATTATCGCATATAGGGCCAAAGACAGACAAGGTGAAGAAAGAAATGTGGACAGGGCCTCGGTTGTTAAAATGGATAAAGCAACCAGGCCTTTAACGCATAACAACGTAGATTATAAAAGCGGGAGGATATTGATAACTCCGCGTTCACACTGTCCTGTTCTTTTCGGCATCAGAGGAGAGAATGAAGATGTACTTAAAAAGGCATTTTCAATGGTAAAGACTGAGGACAAGATAGAAAGGATGGCCATTTTTGATACTAACCAGTGTACGGATGCACATCTTGAAGATGTTGATAAGATCTCAAAGGTCAGGCCGTTTTCATCGGTTGTAATCAGGGGAACCGTCAAAGCCCCTGCAAAAAGAATACCCGGGGGGCATGTAATATTCTCGATTACAGACGACTTAGATGAAATCGATTGTGCCGCATACGAACCCACAGGAGACTTCAGAGATATAATAAATAGACTAATGCCTGGGGATGTTGTCAGGGCGTCAGGCGGGGTTAAAAATACAGTCGCCATGACGATAAACTTGGAAAAGTTGGAGATATCAAATTTAATGGATCTTCAAAAAGAACAAAACCCTGTATGTGAAGTTTGTGGCAAGAGGATGAAGTCCGCTGGTAAAAACCAGGGCTTTAGGTGTAAAAGATGTAAAACTTACAAGGAAAAAAAAGAGAAAGTTAAGATAGAAAGAAACCTTACCAAGGGCGTTTATCAAGTCCCGCCCAGGGCGATGAGGCACTTGAGCAAGCCTTTGAGCAGATTGACCTAAGGAATGAAGTGATCTAATGGCATTGACTGAGAAGATTCTTAAAGAACTAAAAAAGCTATCAAAGACTCAAAAGATCTGTAAGCATGGAAAGTATAGCACAGCCACAGCCATATTTGATGCTTCCAGTTTTGATGAGGTATCCAGTTTAATCAACAATGTAATAGACCCTATAGCAGAAAATGGCGAGAAGATCATCTGCAACATAGATTCCGGCGAGATAATAGATTCTCAGGTCAAGGGATTTGACATCAAGAAAGGTGTTCTAATAGAGCTCTATGATTATTCGTCAACAGATGTAACCTTCATCAGGCTATATCATATAAGGGATGAGAAAAAGGATTGGCTGGCTTTATATGTGGACGAGAACCCGGAAACCCCTTGGTGGACAAAAGAGGAACGAGAGGGTTAATACGACACATAACCTCCCCACCGCCTTCCAAGTTCAAGAATCGATATTTTTATCTACTAGGGCCACCAAATAATATATCTAATGTGGACGGAGATCGAAGAGTCTTTTGAGGGATATCCTGCCCAGAAAAAGGTTGCTTTATTACTCCTTGAGCTGGGGTTTCAGATAAATGCTAAAGGTAGAGTGGTCTGCGGGGAAATAGAGATACCGCATTCTCAGATAGGAAAAGAGATCGGTGTCGATAGAAGAGTCGTTGACGCAACAGTTGCAAGGATACAAAAGAACCAGAAGCTAAAAGGGATATTTGCATCTTTACATTCCATCGCATTTTTGCGGGACATAGCACCCAAGTTGGGCCTCGGCGTTGTGGTGATCACTGTTGAGGATGCTAGCAAACCAGGGATAGTAGGGAGGGTAGCAAGTGAGATTGCTGAGCACGGTGTAGCAATTAGACAGGCGATAGCCGACGATCCTTACTTTGTTGAGAATCCAAAGTTTACGGTCATCACTGAAAAAGTGGTCACTGGGAAGCTATTTGAAGATCTTAAAAAAATCGAAGGGGTAAAGAAGATTACCATTTATTGATATGTTATTTCTCAATAAAGTAAAAATTATGCCTGTCATACCCCAGTTCATTAAACTTGTTAGTTCGAAGTATAGCATGACTTTCGTGGACATGGGCAACCCGCTTTTTAGGTCCAATAACTGAGCCATTAAGGATGCTCACACTCTCCCCTATTACAGGAACCATGTCCTCGCTTCCAGACTCAAAATCGATGGGAAGGCTTCCGTCTACCCTACTGTTCTCCTCGATTGTGGAGTATCTGCCGACTATACAGCCGTTTAAGACAACATCATTTGCTATGTTGTTAAAGTCCATTATCAAAGAGCCTAGAATATTTACTCTATCGCCAATAACACAGTTATCCCCAATAGAAGAGCTCTCAATCCTTGTGCCTTCTCCGATCTCACAGTCACCGCCGATAAATACATATTCACCTATCTCGATCTTTCCAGTTTCCAGTTTATCTTTTATCCTCTTTAAGGTGGTGGGATGTATCCACCTATTCTCCCCGTACTCCATCCTTTCTTTAAATTTAATGTTTTTCACCTTTTGACGTAGAATATCCTGAGCAGTATTCAAGAAACTG
>JBHICB010000006.1:0-17899 GCA_046759365.1 Hydrothermarchaeales archaeon (SeqCode) | reverse complement strand
GTTGTGGTCAATAGAGTGAATATAGGAGGGGGAGATTTGAATACAGAGGAGATCGAGGTTCTACTGGAGACCAGGATACTAGGCCTGATACCAGAAGATCCTGATGTGGGACGCTCAGCAGCTTTGGGCAGTCCGGTAGTCGTGAAGTCCCCAAAATCAGCTGCCGCAGTTGCTATAAAAAAATTGGCCTCAGATTTAGTCCAGAATGGGTATCTACCAGAGTCAGTAGATGAATCTTTAACAGAGAGATTAACTTCCGGTTTGTCGAAGGAAAATTAGAGTCGGGACAGAAACAATCTTTTTAAAAAAAATGGGGGGGAGACGCTTACTTTGTAAGCACTATCTCCATAGCAGAGACGTTCATTGTAGAACCGTCTTCTCTAGTTAGCTGTTCCGTCATGATGTCTATCTTCTTTACCTTAACCTCTGTCATGAAGCGGTTTCTTACAATTTCTGCAGTGTCTACGGCCCTGCTTATTGCTTGACCTCTGGACTTGATTATCACTTCGTCTCCATTGCCAAGCTGTGTCGTTACTGCTAAAACATAGTTCATAACGGGTTTCTTGCCGATGTATACTACGTTGTCGTCTGCTCTTTTTTCTGCCTTTCCTGCCTTTCCTGCCTTTTCTGCCATTCTGTATCACCTCTGCTTTTTTTGAAAAAATGGGTTGACATTATATAAATCATTTTCTGTGGGCAAAATTGGAGAGTATCAGCGTATTTGACACTCCTCGAAGCACAGGAGCAACCTAGAATACAAGTATCTTGTCTCTTCCAGAGACCCGAACGGCACTATAATCGGATGGAAATTGATTAAATCAGGTTAGAAAGATTCTACAGTTACTAGATGGGGAGGAGTTAATAATTATACCCCTACTCTCCTCAGGTATAAATGAGACTCCTCGTTTGAAAGTATTTTATAGATAATCTCCATAACCCTAAGTGATGATAAAAAAGAGCGCTTTGACATACTTTTTGGGTTTTATAATGGGGGTTATGCTCTCAATAGTTTTATTGAAGACCTTCCCGAGTATATATCACCTATTCACTGGGGCTTTGGTAAAAAAGTTAGAAATCCAAAAACAGATAATCCCCAATCTGCCGTTGATGCTTATAGTAAATAATATACTGGCATCTTTAATCTGTGCCTTCGGCGGATATGCCTTTGCGAAGTTATACCTGCATAGGGAAATAAAACGGGCAAATTTGTATCATGTAACGCTGAACATCTTTCCGATCTTTGTTTTATTTGTGAGTGGTTTTGTTTTGGGAGCGTTCCTACCTCCGTTTATTAAAGATCTTTCAACTTATTTTTCACTGTTATTGCCCCACGGAATCTTTGAATTACCTGCAACTATATTGTCAGGTTCAATTGGTTTTGATATTGCAAGTACATCCCCTCAGATTATCGATTCGTTAGAGAAATTTGAAGAAAGGGTCGATGACATGCTAAATAATAGAAGGAGGGAATATATGACAGTGGTAATCTTGTTGGTAATTGGGGGAATATTAGAAGGTATTTGGCCCTTGTAATAAAGATGAGGTTTTAAAACTAGGGGTCCTAAATATAAAGCACGTAGAGCATCAGATACACCAGAATACCTGTTATAAAGGCAATGCTCCAGACAACCAGTGTAGTATAACCGATTTTTTTATGCATTCTGTGATCATTTCTGTTTGTAAAAACCCTCTTCCTTTTCATTATGGTGTGTTTGTAACCGTAATATACTGCATATCCTGCAAGGATAAAGGCCAAAGTTGAAGTGATACCGTGAACGATTACAACCGGCAGATATACTGTTTTTCTTATACTCGCAGGACCTGCGAATTCTGGACTTCCTGCAATGGTTTTTCTCCCTATCATGAAAAATATGACAAAAAATAGGTTTATGAGAAACCCTACAGTCATCAATTTGTAGTGTCGGTTGCTCAAATGCTTGCGTGCATAAGCGAATCCTATAATAAACAGAGAGAGAATGATCACTTCCAAGATCAGACTGAAATCCGAAAAAATGCTTGCAGCGGTTCCAAAGAGGCCCATAGTTATCGACCTTCTCTTTTTCACTGCTTAGACTTTAATCTTTTGATGTTGATATTTTAGGTCATATATCTTAGGTCTTCTGCCTCACCTGATTCAAACTTAGTTAAAAGTGCCTGATAGTTCTTTATCATCGCCTCATTTACGCTTGGCCTAATCTTGTCTAATGCTTGGTTGAAGTGTTCAAATGTTACAATTTTCTTTTTTATATCTTGTTTCTCTTTTAGGCTCTCTCTTATTGCAAGCATAGCGGCTTCTCTGCAAAGAGCTTCCAAATCAGCGCCTGTATAATCCCTGGTCTTGTCTGCCAGCTTATTAAGGTCAATATCTTTGTCTAAAGGCATATCTTTTGTATGTATCTGAAGGATCTTAAGTCTTGCATCATTATCTGGAACATGCACAAGGAGGAGTTTGTCAAATCTGCCAGGCCTTAAAAATCCGGGGTCTAAAAGGTCAGGTCTGTTTGTAGCTGCAATGATTATAACTCCCTGTGATTTATCTTCCAAGCCGTCTATTTCTGTTAGTAGTTGATTTACAGTTGTCTCGGTTACTCTAGTACCTGCATCGATGCCTCTTCTCATGGATGCAATAGCATCTATTTCATCAAAAAATATGACGGTCGGTGCAGATTGCCGTGCCTTTTTAAAGATCTCCCTTATTGTCTTTTCACTTTCTCCAACCCACTTACTTAAGACCTCTGGCCCTTTAATCGAAATGAAGTTTGCCTCTGATTCATTGGCGACTGCCTTGGCCAACAGTGTTTTGCCTGTGCCTGGAGGTCCAAACAATAAGATTCCTTTTGATGGCGTTATTCCCATCTTCTCGAACTTTCCCGGATATTTTATCGGCCATTCCACTGACTCTATGAGGTCTTGTTTGATATCTTCTAAACCTCCTACATCGTTCCATGTGACGTTGGGCACCTCTACAAAGACTTCTCTTAGGGCGGAAGGCTCAGCCGATTTCAAGGCGTCTTGGAAATTTTTCTTTGTAACTTGAAGTTTGTCTAAAACCTCTGTTGGAACGGTTTCGCTTTCGAGATCTATCTCAGGTAGGTGATCTCTTAAGGCGTTCATAGCTGCTTCCTTGCAAAGAGATTCTAGATCTGCGCCGACGAAGCCATGGGTGATATCTGCAAGCTCGTCGAGGTTCACGACATCGGACTTCTCAGCTATTTTTTTCTCAACATCCTTCTGCTTTGTGAGGGGCATCCCTCTTGTGTGGATCTGGAGTATCTCTTTTCTCCCATTCCTGTCTGGGACCCCTATTACTATCTCTCTGTCAAATCTTCCAGGCCGTCTAAGGGCTGGGTCTAGTGCGTCCGGTCTGTTTGTTGCTCCTATGACTATCAGTTTTCCTCTTGTCTTAAGCCCATCCATCAATGATAAAAGCTGAGCGACAACTCTCCTTTCAACCTCTCCTGTAACCTCTTCGCGTTTCGGCGCTATTGCATCTATTTCATCGATGAAGACTATGCTGGGGGCGTTGTCTTCTGCCTCCTGGAAGATCTTCCTTAGGTTCTCCTCGCTTTCTCCATAGTATTTGCTCATTATCTCGGGTCCGTTTAAGGGGGAAAAGAACGCATTTGTTTCGTTTGCAACAGCCTTTGCTATTAATGTCTTGCCTGTGCCTGGTGGGCCGTGTAGTAAGACGCCTTTTGGCGGCTCTATCCCCAGCTTGTCGAAGAGTTCCGGATGCTTCATTGGGAGCTCTATCATCTCGCGTACCTTTTGTATTTCCTCTACTAAGCCTCCTATATCCTCATATCTTATGTCTGGTATTCCCCCTTTTTCAAACTCTGAAGGCTGTTCTCTTACCTTGATCTGGGTAGTGGAGGAGACTTGCAGGATCCCTGAAGGGTCTGTCTGCACGACGACAAACGGCAGAGGAGTTCCTAATACCACTATAACTATCTTATCGCCTTTAGTAACTGCCCTTCCCAAAAGCCTTCTGTTGACAAAATCTTCAAAGCCGGGTGAGAACTTGATGGCCCTGTCAGGCGCAATGACGATGGTCTTGGCCTCCTTGGCCTCAATATTCTTTATCACGACCTTATCGCCCAGGGAGATGTGGGTGTTCTGTCTTAAAAGTCCATCCATCCTCACTATTCCGAGCCCTTCATCTGCGTCGTGGGCTCTCCAGACTACAGCGCCAGTGGACTTCTTTCCTATGATCTCCACGAAATCTCCGGCAGTGACCTTTAACTTGTCGCGTGTTTTGGTGTCAATTCTTATTACCCCCCTACCGACGTCGTTTTTGAGCGATTCTGCGACTTTAAGTTCTACTTCCATTCAGGCTTCTCCTTGATGATATTACTTTTTGATACCGTGATTAATAAATCTAACTAGCTCTTCTGAGGTCTTGGGGGTGCCTTTTATTTGATATTTTTCGTTGACAACAAGGGTCGGGACCTCTCTTACGCCGAGTTCCAATGCCCTCTGGTAATCCTCCTTCTTGGACACGTCGCGTTCTATTAGCAAGGCCTCATTCATCAACCTTAGGGCGCCATTAGTGGCCTTTCTTGCAGTAGAACATTGCGGAAGGGTGGGTGTTGTGAAAAGCTCTAATAGGATTTCGCTCATTCTATCTTTCTCCATTTTTTGTTTTAAAAAATCAGGTTACTATTGCACCAAACCTTCTTTTAGTTACTTTTTGTTACTATAAATCTTTCTCAAATTAACAAGTTAAAATATTTTTAATAACAAAAAGTTAGTAAAATATAGTTTTAGATTCAAACCCGCTATTTCAGGGCATTATAAAAAAAGAAGGATTTTAACCAAATCCAAGGACTATTTCCTCTTCTTTCTCTTGGTGCGTTTTCTTCTCTTTGGGGTCTTTTCCTCAGGCTGCCTTTCATCCTTTACCAGATGCTGTATGATCTGAGAATAAGCAGGACGAGAAATCAAGATACCGAATGTTATTCCAGCCATTACAGTCAAAGCAAAACCCTTCATCTGCGCCAACCCAAAATAAGCAAGAGGAGCCATAGCACCAAGAGTGGTCAAATAAGAACTAATAACAATAAACCAAGCACCCTTAACCTTAGATCTAAGCGACTTTTCCACATCCATATAGACCTCATCGGTTATGACAATCTGATCATCCACACCAGTACCAACAGCAGCAATAATCCCAGCTATAGAAGGAAGATCCAAATTCCACCTAATAAGGGAAGCAAACCCAAGGATCATAACGATCTCACTAGTCCCAGTGGCAATAATCGGAAGGACCGTCCGAGGCTTCCTATACCGCAAAAACACAAAAGAAGCAACAGCGAGAATTGCAAAAATCCCTGCAAGAAGCGCATTCTTGGCAAACTGCTCACCAAGAGTAGCTGAAATACCATTGGAGGACACAATATCTACCTTCATGGGCAATTCACCTGAACGTAAAACAATCTCAATATCCTGCGCCTGTTTCCTTGCGCCCTCATCACCCCCCGTCTGCAAGATCATACTCTGGACCGCAATCCCTGCCTCCAACTCCCCCTGAAGATCCTCGCTAATCGGAGCCTTGTTGACAAGGTCGTCGTCCATATACATATAAACCTCTTCAAAGTCGGTCTCAACGGCGCCGTCCTTAAATTTCTCAGCTGCCTCATCTGATATTGTAAACGGAACAACCCAAGCCCCAGACTGAGGAAAGAATTTAAACGGCTCAACCCTTTCCAGATCAGATCCAGTAAACACAGTGACATTACCGATCTTAACAATCAATTTCCCCGGTTTCCCAATAAGGGCCTCAGCCTGCTCAGGATTCACACCTGCGATCTTTATAGAAATAATAGAATTTTGCAAGGATTTAATCTCAATATCCTTAAGGCCCGCGCTGTTAAGTCTCTTCTGCATTATTAGAATAACCGTCTGCATCTCATCGATTTGCAATGGTCGCTCTGTTTCAATTATGATCTGGCTTCCGCCCGTAAGGTCAATACCCAAGGTGATGCCTCTAAAAACAATTACCATAATAAAGAACACAACTGCCGCGACAAGGATCTTCACCTTCTTGTCGTTTAATATATCGTCGATTAGCACCCTTATACACTCTCCACATACCATCTCAACAGGCTGTTAGTTTGCAGCCACGTGCTCATGCTGTCAATGACAAGACCAATAAGAATAACAGTAGCTATCTGATCCAAAACCACCGAAGTAGAAACAATAAGAAGGACGGTCATGGCACAAAGGGTTGTTCCAGACATTGTAAGACCAGTTATAAGCGCCTTTTCTATCCTCTCATTCACTTCACCCTCTTTTCTCATCAATACCCGGGTGGTGAGCATCATATCAGTATCAACAGAATAACCTACAAGTAGCAGTAACGCAACAACAGACCCTAGAGTAAGCTGGATGTCCAGTAGGATCATAATAGCAAGAGTTGCGAAAATATCCCCTGTCGCCGATAGCACGACAGCTATAGATGGAATAAAGGTCTTGAACCTTGTGAAAACCACTATGGCCATAACAAGGAAGGCTACAAATATCGCCTTTATTGCTTGGGATAGAAACTGTTCCGGCAGTGATCCACCCATGGTCCGGATGTTTATGTTCCCTGGGGGGACACCTTTTCTGCTTATGAAGTTTCTCATCTCTGCCCTTTTTTCTATACTTATATCCCTCTCATCCAACTCAATAGTCTGTTCAACCACACTCCCTGAGAAATCTGAGATGACATGGACTCGAGGTTCGCCGCCAAACGTGCTTTTAAAATCTCGTTCCAGATTGGATATTGGGGCGGAAGTCTGTATGGTAATCTGTGTCCCTCCCTTGAAGTCTATCCCCATGGGAATCGTCTGGTTTTGCCAGTTGATACCGACCATTATAATCGAAATAAACATTATTGAAAGTGGGATGATTATGAGTTTTTTTGCTTCTACTTCAGTTATAAATGACATGATAAAACCAAACCGCTATAATTTTAAATCTTGGCAGTATTAAATAATCGGAGTATAAAAGTTATAAATGGTATAAAAGTCTTTTGGGATTAAGCGATGAGGGTCAATCTGATAACGGCTGGAATTGTTTTGATCGTGCTGGGAATGCTCATGTTATTTGCGGGCATTCTGACACAATCTTTTGGCTCAGCTTCTGGTTCAAAATCGGAAATCAAAGGCGGAGGTGTAATATTGATAGGCCCAATCCCCATAGTTTTTGGCACCGATTCAGAATCTATTAAGACGGTCTTGATATTGGCAATAATCTTGATGCTGATAGTTCTCCTCATCTATGGCAGGTGGATGAGGTGAAGGTCTTAATAGATAAAAGGGGGATAAAACATGTCATTGAGGGAGACACGCTACATACAAACAAAGGTGTGGTAGACTTAAAAGAGGTAAAACATGGCGATTTAGTAGAGACCCACCTGGGCCATGAATTCAGGGTCGTTGATCCTAGGATTATCGATCTTTACGAAAAGATGCCGAGGGCAGGAAGCTTTATGTTGAAAAAAGACATCGGCCTTATCTTGGCTTATACCGGTCTTGGTGATGGAGATGTTGTTGTAGACTCCGGCACCGGTTCGGCAGGACTTGTCATCTTTTTGGGAAACATTGTAAAACCTAACGGCAAGATCTACACTTATGAGAAAAATGAAGAGGCTGCAAAGATTGCAGAGAGGAACATTGAAAATGCTGGGCTTGGCGAATACGTCAAAGTGCGAATTAAAGATATAAGCGAGGGGATTAACGAAAAGGCAGATGTCATCACCCTTGACATGGAAGGAGCTTGGAAGGCAGTTCCCTGTGCCAAAGATGCGCTGAGGATAGGGGGGTTCATGGCAGTTTATAACCCATATATCGAACATGCAACTAAGGTGGTTTTGGCCTTAAGGAAAGCTGGTTTTAAGGAGATCAAGACGGTTGAATGTATTGAGAGAGAGATGGAGTTTCGGAAGCAGGGTGTAAGACCTAAGACTAGGATGATTGGACATACGGGCTACTTGACTTTTGCCAGGAAATTATGACATTTAAGAGGCTTCTTCTGTGCGTATATTGGGATGAGTTTTATCAGCGGTGTTCTATCTTTGGCTGAAGTTCACCGAAAGGTTTTAATATCCAAAAGCTATCTAATTGGATAGCATATGGATAGCAGGTGCTAATTGTGAGTATAAAAATCAACGTCAGTATTACACAGGAAACCCATGAGATACTAAAGGCGTGCGCCCAGGAGTTAGGAATAACGAAAACGGAGTATGTCAAGAAGGCCCTGCTGGACAAGTTGGAAGAACGGAGGAGCACAAAATAGGTGAGAACATGCAACAGGTACTTATACCCCACAATGAAGTAATCGAGACCGATACCATGGCAGAAAATAACAAAAGTAAGACTTCAAAAAATAAAGGGAATGGAAGCGGACGGAAGACCAGAGTTGAGGCCGAAAGGGAGATACATGGCCACATAAGACTCCAGACTGCTGAGGAGCTTTTAAAAAGAGTGGACACAGGGTTTGGCCAAAAGACCCGGGCCCCCTTTCAAGTTATCGTCGAGGGGGTTCAAAACTCAGCTGATGCGATAGACAAGGCAAGAGATGCCCTGAAGGCGTCCACTGGGTCTGACATTTTTGATGCCCGCATAGAGGTCAAAATAGATATCGTTGACAAATCCCGCGGCGATCTAAAGATAACGATAATGGATACGGGCATAGGTATACCACGTAAAAAAGTTCCAATAATCATGCGTGTTGGGGGCACTGGTACTGTGGAGTATAAAGCGAGCAGATCACAGCAGGGGATAGGCTGGAAGGCCGCCGCCATATATGCGAATCAAAGCACCGGAAAGCCGGCTGAGATAATCTCCAAGACATACACTGAAAGGGTCGCACACCGCCATGTTTTTGACTACGGAAAAGGGAAGGTGACAAACCTCGTTGAAGAGGACTATCCTGGAGAGTTCCCGGAACATGGCACATGGGTGTCACTTACGCTTAAAGGCAATTATTCACGAGCAAGGTCTAACATTTTGGAGTTTATAAAGAGGATGGCTGCCATCCACCCTTATATCAGCTTTGTTTTAAGAGAGAATGGCAACATTGCCAATTATGAGAAGAGAAGCAGTGTGGGCATTCCAATTCCGGTTCCTGTGCCACCTCATCCAAATTCAGTGGATGTGGGCCAGTTGAAGGATATACTCGCGTTACAGTCGAGGGAGAGGAGTATACGGATCTCAGGGTTTTTAAAGAAGAATTTCTGCAGGGTGGGAAAAAAGAGTCTTGACGAACTCTTTGAACGGATGATATTGCTACAGTATTTTGATAAGAAGGGGATCTTTGCTGGTGATATTGTAAAGAGGGTCTGCCAAAGTAGTAAAGCGCAGGAACTGAAGAAAAAGCCCGGTAAGTTGAAGAATTATCTAGAGAAAACATTGGTAAGGGATATTAAGATAGATTTTGATTTTGCAACAGAGCTTATAGTGAAGGGGAAGCTTAACCCAAATACCAATATAAGGGCCCTTAAAAACGTTCAATTGAAACGGTTCTTCAATCTGGATGGAATGTTAAAAGAAGAACTGCCAAAGCCGGCTTTCACACCCAAAACTACAGTAAATATGGTATTAAGTAACGAGTACAAGGTAAGGCTTCTCTCTGAAGTCCTAAGGTCCATGTTCTTTCCGGCTCCACCTACTGATTCTCTTATGCCTATACCAAAAGATGTCTTTGTTGAGGGCTTTACCTCCATTTATGAGCCCTCAAACTACACCTATGTCGAGAGGAATCCCACAAGCACAGGTGGCAGGCCGGTTCAGGTGCAGGTTTTGGGAATGTATGGTGGTAAGATTTCAAATGACATGAAGGATCAAGAAAGGCTTATTAGGATAGCTAACTGCACCCCATTACTATACGAATTCGGCAGTGACATCATCACCCAGGTGGCAAAGGACGTAGATTGGCAGCGGTATAAGCTTGGTAAAAAGAACAATCTGCCTGATCTTCCTATTATCTTCGTTGTCCATGTGACCTCGCCTCAACTGAAGTATCTGGGTGTTGCAAAACAGGCCATAGGAGCGGACGATGTAATTGCGAGTGAGGTGAAGGCTGCCCTCCAGGCTGTAAGCAGGAAGCTAAAGCATCATGTGAGCAGGTTGGAGAAGCAGCAACAGGCCGGTCGTGCCAGGAAATATTTGGAGAAACATGCGATTGTTGTCTCTAAAACCCTCTCGAAGATGATCGATGCAGATGAGAAAAAGGTCTATGAGAAGCTTGTAAAAGAGATTAGAAAAAGAAGGCCCACTATGGAAGACCTCTTTGAAAAAGGTGGTGAGTAGATGACTACAAAGACAGTGACAATAAGGGATGATGTAACAGCCCCCGAGCTTGTCGTTGAGCTAAAGGAGATTGCCAATAATGTCTTAATGGATATTGAGAGGGAGGGCGATCCGGCCTTCGGTGTTCCCACCAGGAGCGCTAACAATATCATCTACGACAGCAAGAAGGATGTCATCCACATGGGCAAGAATGTTTCTCAAAGGACGTTCCACAACACCGGCACAGTTACTGCTTTTACCCAGATGCTTTTTATAATGTCCGTCTTGCAGGAGGCTGCCGATATGAGTAAGCACCTGACCAAGAGGGAGATATTTTATCAGGACCCTGTGCTCTTTAACAAGGAACAGAAGACCAGCGACAACCTCATAGAAGATATCGCTGTAACAGTGGGTGTCACCAGGCCGTGCCTGCAGGTTGTTGCTGCGGCAAAAGGGGTTTGTATTGGAGATCTGACGCTAAAGGAAGGGGATGATGTGTTCAATTGCAACGAGCTTGGTAGGGGCGGATGGTCAATAAGTCCTTTTATCGACGAGGTTGAGATAAAGAAATGTGGGGCGGAATATATCTTGGTTGTAGAAAAGGATGCCGCGTTGATAAGACTTGTTGAAGAAGATTTTCATAAGAAGAACAGCTGTCTTTTGATAACAGGCAAGGGGCAACCTGATATCTCTACAAGACGGCTGATAAGGCGTCTGGAGAAGGACTATAAGATCCCTGTTTATATATTGACTGACAGTGACAGCTACGGAATGCAGATCTGCTCAAGCTACAAGCGGGGCAGCATTGCCCTTAGTTTTGAGTCTCCGTATCTTGCTGTTCCGAATGCCAATCTTTTGGGGCTTTTACCAAGTGACTTGGACAAGTTCGACGTTCCAAAGGCTGCAAGACTGAAGATGACTGACTGGGATATGAAAAAGGCGAAGAACCTCTTGGAGTATCCATGGATTAAAAGCAATAAGAGATGGAGGGAAGAGCTTAATTTGATGATCAGGAGAAAAGAGAAGGCGGAGTTGCAGGCGTTAGCTCAGCACGGAATCACATTTATGACCGATGTTTATATTCCGCAGAAGCTTGAGGAGAAGGACTGGATCTGATGATATGGGTATGAAAAAAAGCTATCCTTTTCTGATATTGTTGCTAGCCCTATTGGCCACTTTTCCCTTAGCTAGCGGCAGTATAAAAATTATACTCAATACCCCTGGGGGCCAGAATATTGTGGAAACGGCTGTTTTGATACCTGAGGTTAATATGAAGGTTGGGATGACAAACTACGATCCTGTTAACAAGTACGCAATCTTTGCCATAATAAAGGACGGAAATGTAACAGATTATCTTACAAGAGATAACGTGGCTGTGGCCGTTGATCTGGAGCTTATAAAAGGCTGCTACACGCCGGTTCAAAAAGTAGAGGATAATTATATAGAGATAGCATTTGCATGCACTGGCAAGCCAAAGATGCTATTAGTTGCGAATTCAATCGATTATAAACTGGCGTCGGGGTTTATAGATTATTTTGAAAACAAAGACGTAACCATCATCCACGTCACCGCTGAGCAGTTCAACGATCCATACAAGGACTATAATCAATATCAAACCATTGTCATACTCGGCGGTCATGAAGCCCCGGAGGGAATAGGCGAGATAACAGACCAGCTCTTGGATTCAGATGATAAACAATTTCTGGAAGAGGCTGGAAACAGAAAGATGTTTGATGAGGGTGACAGGTGGGGCGACACAACCCAATCCGTTATTATATTCGCCGGCTCTGACAGGTATCAGACCAAGCTTGCCCACGAGGAGAACAGGGACAAATTTATAGTCGAATAGAAAAAATGGCTTGGCTTAAAACAAGCGGGGAGTGGAAGATCGTTACTCAAAAATGCTTTATCGCAGTTATAATGGTTGTTTGTAATAAGTCCCTTCCGAAACTTTTTGTCAAAACTGCTTTAACCTTCTTTTTACCACTCTTTAAAAGCAAACTCATTTGTTCTGTCCAACTTGCCTCGCATGACATCTGAGTCGAGAGTAAGCGCCCAGTATATTCCGCGGTTAAGGCTCCATTTTTTTCGGGGTAGTACCACGAACCATTCAGATATACCACAGGGAACATGTGCGCGTATTTTGTGTTCAATTAAAAATCTTTGAATGGCTCCAGAAAAAATAGAAATTTATAAATAGTTATATATCGTTGTTTGCTTATTTGAGAAATGGGATGTTAGGATGAGTTTTTTATTAGATCCACCCATGCTTATACTTTTAGGAATGGCTATCTATATCCTAGGTAAAGAACTTGGATGGGGGAGATATGCCAGAATAGCGATTGGAGCAACTATCACACTCATATTTGTAGGGTTTAGCACTTTATTGTACCTGGATTGGGTCCGCTGTGTATTCCCCTATTTCTGCTATAGCCAGGGCAGCCAAATCCTTGCCTCAGAGTTCATGTTTCAAACTAACTGGCAAATGCTATACCTGGGAAAGATAATAGTTTCAAAGGCTAATACACCCCATTATATTGTTGCCTTAATCTTTCTTGTATTCTATCCTATCTTCATGCTCCTTGGATATTCTATTATGAATAAGTTTGAAAGAGACAGGACTAGAAAAAAAGTTCCTTCTGAATTTGGCATAAATGGTGTAGAGATCAAGATAAAAAAAGGTCCAAAAACAAAGGTTGTATCAGTTAAAAGCGAGGACGGAAAACCAGCCCTTGATGAAGTTCTTGATAAAACAGGTTTTTTCAAATTACTTGACAAAAGATTTCATGAATCGGGAAAGACAAAGGAAGACTTTTCAATAGTAATCAAGCCAAACATCATGATGGCATACTCAAAAGAAGATATGAGTGTCATAACAGACCCAAAACTGGTAGAACACTTAATAGATAGGATCGCTGAGAAAGGTTATTCAAATCTCACTGTTATAGAGTCCCAGAACGTCTTCGGGAACTGGTTTGAGAACAGGGATGTCAAGACTGTTGCAAAGTACATCGGCTACTCAGAGAACAAAAACTACAAGATCGTGGACATCACAGAGGAGAAGGTCCCTTACCGCTACGGCGGGAGGCTGGGTATGCACTGGGTCGGGCCTACATGGAGGGATGCCGACTTCAGGATATCTTTTGCAAAGAACAAGACCCATTTCGGCTGCTATTTTACACTGACAATAAAGAACATATACGGGACCACACCCCTTCAAAATAAGTTCTTGGAGTACCACAAGATAAGGGAGTTTGACTGGCCCACCATCGAGATGCTGAAGCAATTCCCGGTGCATTTTGCGATAATCGACGGCATTTGGAGTGCCGACGGCCTACTGGGAATCAAGGCAGATTACACGCCCAAACATACAAAGACGGTGATCGGCGGAGAGAGTATCGTGGCCGTCGACCATGTTGGTGCCAGCAAGATGGGGCTTGACCCTATGAAAAGCAATATCTTCAAGCTTGCAGTGGGGGCCTTCGGCATGCCAGAGATAGACCTTCAGGAGAGTGACAACCCTACAAACGAGCCGATTAGGTACGAAGACTGGGACAACGTTCCTCCACTTTTCGACAAGTTCTTGGATGTGGGTGAGGAGTGGTACGGCCTCTCAAACTGGCTGGGCTTTGTAAGCACCGGCATAGATGAAAAGGCATTTCCGATTAAAGATCAGACTGGTATTAAATACTGGATCAGTGTTCTACTTAGACCCCTTCGGCCTGTGGTCCTTAGGATTTTGAAGATAATCTCCCATATTGAATAAATGGAGATGTTTTATGACCGAATTTAAGGAGGATATAAATGCCTAAGGATGGAACTAAACTTATCTCTAAGGGGATCGGGGTTTCATATAACACAGAAATTGTCCAAAAACCAAATTCCCGAACCACCAATATATAAGTGGGGGTACCCGGATTCGGACCGGGGTCCATGGCTCCCAAAGCCACGAGGATGACCAGGCTACCCTATACCCCCTTTCCTAAACAACTCAACTTTCTTCTTTAACATAACTTGCCTTAACTGTGGTCTTTATCCCCCCTCTAAGATTAAACTCCATCTCAACATGCATCTCAATTGGATCGCTCACTCTTACCAAGTCATCAAGGATCCTATTAACAGCATGTTCATGGACTATGCCCACGTTCCGATAGGAAAGCAGATAATATTTAAGCGACTTAAGTTCAATGCATTTTCTCTCCGGCACATAGCAGATGGTAAGATTTGCAAAGTCTGGCAGTCCCGACCAAGGACAAAGGCAGGTAAACTCATCTGTATTTATTAAAAGCTCTGTCCTTTTACCCGGATATTCAAAATCGAAAGTATCAAGAACGTCCCTGCAAACAGCCTCGATGCCCTTGATCTCAAGCTTTACATCAAATTTCTTTTTCTTATCCATATATTTTGCCTTCAATCGATTCGATTAAATTAGGCCCTTGAACTGTTTAAGACCTCTTTGATAAAAATATAAATATCATACTTAAATCTATCATTAAGTTCGTAATTCCCAATTATAGTTGCTCATGTGAACCATGTACAAATAAACGCATCCTGCATGGAGGAATTTTGTGGCTAGAGCTAGGAGATTAAGAAAGGCAGATACTTGGAAGACGAAGAAGTGGGTGGACATAGTCGCCCCAAACATGTTCGGAGAAGTCAATATAGGGGAGACCTTCAGTTCTGATCCCTCCACTTTAACTGGGCGTGTAATAGAAACCACGATGAGGGATATAACAGGTGATTTTTCCAAGCAGCACATACAGCTGCGTTTCCAGATAGTTGATGTAGTAGGGGACACCGCCCATACAAAGTTTGTGATGCATTCTCTCTCAAGGGCATATATGCGTAGCCAGATAAGGCGGAAGATGACAAGAGTAGAAGGCATCCAAGACATAACGACAAGGGACGGCTACAAGCTCAGGGTCAAAACCATAGCACTCGCAGCCGGAAGGGCTCAGACCGCCCAGGAAAAACTCCTGCGCAAGCTGATGAACAGCATGGTTAAAAAGCAGGGTTCTCGTACCAATTTTGAAGTCTTTATCCAAGAAACAGTCCTTGGAAAACTGCCCGCCATGATATACAGAGCCGCAAACAAGGCCTACCCTGTCCGAAGGGTGGAGATCAAGAAGATAAAGCTTCTGGAAGAGCCACACTACAAGAAAAAAAGAGAAGCAGTAAAACCAGAGGTCAAGAAAAAAGAAGAACCAAAACCCAAAGTGCCGAAAATAGAGAAAAAAGCTGAAAAGAAAGAAAGTGTAGCAGAACCACCAAAAACGAGACCAGCTCCCGAGAAGCCTAGAAAGGTAAAGGAAGAGCCAGAAAAGAAAGTGGAAAAAGAAGTAAAGACGGAAAAAAAGACAGAGAAAAAAGCAGAGTTGCCGAAGGAAAAGACAGCCACCAAAAAGAAAGAAACGGTCAAAGAAAAACCAAAGCAAAAGACAAAAAAGAAAACGAAGCCTAAAACCGAAAAGAAGGAAACAAAGAAAGAAGCACCAAAAGAAAAAAAGCAGACAAAGGCAAAGAGTAAAAAAAAGGCCGAGAAAAAGAAGTAGAAGTATTTTGGGTGGGGCAAATCAAAAAATTTGAACAGTAAGATTTATCATTCATACTATCCTAGGCTATTTCGGGATTTTCAATGAAGACACTTATAGTGGTCAGTGATGGGATGGCAGATAGGCCTATTATGGAGATGGGAGGAAAAACCCCGCTTGAGTTTGCCAAGACCCCGAATATGGACAACTTCGCCAAGAAAGGGATCTGCGGAATATTAGATCCTATCGCCCCAGGCATAAGGGCAGGTTCAGACACCTCACATCTTGCGATTCTAGGATATGACCCATATAAAGTATATACAGGCAGAGGACCGTTTGAAGCTGCAGGTATAAGACTGGAAGTATTGCCAGGAGACATCGCCTTTAGATGCAACTTCGCAACTGTCAACAAGGAAAACGTAGTAACCGATAGAAGAGCAGGAAGAATAAAAGAGGGGACAAAAGATCTTGCAAGAACAATAAACAACATTCAAATAGAAGGCATACAGCACCAATTTAAAGAGTCAACTGAACACAGAGCAGTCCTAGTATTAAGAGGCAATGGACTTAGCCATAAGGTCTCTGACTCAGATCCCCATTTTGCTGGGAAGCCCCTTAAAAAAATCAGGCCATTAGACGATTCTCCAGAGGCCGCTAAAACTGCACAATTGCTAAACAAATTCATAAATGACGTACAAAAGGCTTTGGAAAATCACGAAGTAAACGCAAAAAGGCTAAAAGAAGACAATCCACCTGCTAATACACTCCTCCTTAGAGGAGCAGGGGAGGGACCTCTCTTGGAGAAATTCAATGAGAAGTACTCTTTAAAAGGCGCGTGCATATCCACTATGGGGCTGATTAGGGGGATAGGTGAATTATGCGGATTAGACGTTCTCGAGGTACCTGTTGACATCAAGATAGAAGATGCATGCAAAAAGGCTTTAAAAGAGATGGATAACTATGACTTCCTGCTCTTGAATATAAAAGATCCAGACAACATAGCTCACGACCACAATGCTCAAAAAAAGGCCAGAACAATTGAGGAGATAGACAGAGCATTATCCATATTTTCTGGATTTATAGTAGGTAACTACCTTGTTGTCTTAAGTGACCACACAACAGCGTCCGTCTATGGCGACCACACAGGGGACCCTGTTCCAATAATGATATGCGGGCCCGAAGTTAGGACTGACGACGTAGATAGTTTTGGAGAAAGGAGTGCTGCAAAGGGGGGATTAAATAGGATCCGGGGACAGGATTTAATGAACATCATAATGAACCTTACCTACAGGGCTGAAAAATTTGGAGCCTAGGCATTATGAAGCACATCTTCAGAGCATACGATGTCAGAGGAATTTTCAACCAAGAGCTAACCCCTGATATAGCAACAAAGATCGGAATGGCCTTCGGGACTTATCTAAAAGGAAAAGGCAAGGTTATCCTAGGCAGAGATGTAAGAACAAGTAGCGAGATAATAGAGAATGCAATTATTGCAGGTCTGGCATCGACCGGTCTAGATGTTGTATCGACAGGGCTTGTGCCCATACCAGTCCTAAACTTCAAGACTAGAATGGGAGACTATGATGCTGGAGCCTACATAACAGCATCGCACAACCCCCCAGAATACAATGGGGTAAGGCTCAGGCGTTCGGACGGTTCCGGATACACCACAGAAAACCAAGAAGTATGGGGGACTTATCAAAAAGGCAAGTTCAAGCTGGCTAACTGGAACCGGCTGGGCAAAATAAGCCACATAGATAATAAACGTTCAATAAGAGAGTACAAAGATTATCTTTTACAAAGGATTAAAATAGATAAAAGTATCAAAGCGGTCTTGGATATAGGAAACGGCGCCTCTTTTGAGACTGTACCGCAGGTTTTAAACGAAGCCGGAGTCAAAGTCATCACAATCAATGAAACACCTGATGGCACGTTTCCGGGCAGACCTTCAGAGCCTAGTGACAAGACCCTCGGCGATCTCAAAAAGAGGGTGGCCGAAGAAGGAGCCGACTTTGGTGCAGGCTACGATGGGGACAGCGACCGCGTCATATTTGTAGACGACAAGGGGAGGACCGTTCAGACTGAGAAAATAGG
>JBHICB010000005.1:0-19311 GCA_046759365.1 Hydrothermarchaeales archaeon (SeqCode) | reverse complement strand
GCATAAGAGGTCAATGAAAATGTCAAGAAGGGATTACGTTTTATGTCATAAACGAAGCTAGAAAAGACATGAACCTGCCAGAAAAAGTGGCAGTTTTTGACACAACACTAAGGGATGGGGAACAGACGCCTGGCGTCTCATTGACAAGCTACGAAAAACTTGTTATTGCAAGACAACTGGACAAGCTAGGAGTGGATATCATTGAGGCCGGATTTCCCATCGCCTCCAAGGGCGAAAAGAAGTCCGTATCACTTATAGCCAGAGAAGGCCTGGACTCCACTGTCTGCGGGCTTTCAAGAGTCATTAAAAAGGATATAGACGCCGCTATAGACTGCGATGTTGACCTGGTCCACACATTCGTCTCCACCTCTGACATCCAGATAAAACACACCATCAAGAAGTCAAAAGAAGAGATTCTGGACATAGCAGCTAACGCAGTAACCTATATCAAAGACCACGGCCTCATCTGCCTGTTCTCGGCAATGGACGCCACCAGAACAGACCTAGACTACCTGATAAAGATCAACAAACGTGTAGAAGAAGCCGGAGCAGACATAATCAACATACCAGACACCGTTGGCGTAATGATACCCAGTGGAATGCGCCTCTTGGTAGGCGAGGTCTTCAAACACGTCCACATACCGATTGATGTCCACTGCCATAATGACTTTGGACTTGCCGTCCCAAATAGCCTTGCAGCCGTAGAAGCAGGGGGCAGAGAAGTCCAGGTCGCAGTAAACGGGCTGGGCGAGAGAGCTGGCAACGCAAACCTGGAAGAGACTGTTATGGGCCTTATCTCCCTTTATGGAATCAAGACAAACATAAAGACTGAATATCTTGTTGAGACCTCAAGGCTTGTCGAGAGAACCACAGGTATAAGAATGCCGCCGAACTTCCCTGTCGTAGGAGAAAACGCCTTTTCACACGAGTCAGGGATTCACACACAAGGGATAATCAGCGACTCCAGAACCTTCGAGCCAGGATTTATGACCCCTGAAATGGTGGGCCACAGAAGGAGGCTTGTAGGAGGCAAACACGCCGGATCCCACGGCATAGGCGCGATGCTCAAAGAGATGGGATTTACAGTTAACAAAACACAGCTAAAAGAGATAACAGCAAGACAGAAAGAACTGGGAGACAAAGGCAAAGAGGTTACAGACGCAGATCTAAAGGCCATAGCAGAAGCTGTCCTAGGCGAGGTCTCTAAAGAAGAGAAGATCGTGGACCTGGAAGAATACCGGGTTACCACCGGCAACAGGATAACCCCGTCAGCAAACGTCAGGATCAACTTTGAGGGAGTCGTGATAGAGGCAGAAGACACAGGCGTGGGCCCTGTAGACGCAGCACTTAATGCCGTCAGAAAGTCAGTAAGCGGCATAGAAGACATAAGACTAAAAGAGTTCAGACTAGATGCGATAACCGGAGGCTCAGACGCCCTAGCCGACGTCATCGTCAAACTAGAAGACAGCAAGGGCATTACATCCAGCGCTAGAGCAGCCAGAGAGGACATCGTATCAGCCTCTGTAGAGGCCATGGTCTCCGGAATAAACAAAATACTCCTATTGAGAAAGAACGAGAACAACAGAAAATCTTAGGTCCCTTTCTTTACCGAAGGTACAACGAAAAAATGGTTTTTCAATGAACAAATCGATGATCATAGGGATGACGGTGACGTTGGGACTTTTTATCCTGTATCCAAGATTTTTAGCATATTATTTGGTGGCATCGTTCTTCATAGTTGTAATAATCTTTGTTGCTATATTGGTGAATTTGACTAGGGGTATAGCGAACAAATAATGACCAGACTAAGCTCTGTTTATACCTTCAAGATGTACTTTTAATCTACGAACTTTTTCTCCAGAAATTCTGCCGTTTACTCTGTCGTTGTCAGAACATGCAGCCCCCCTGACCCCGATTATATCAACCCCTATACCAGTTAGCATTTCTATCTCCTCTAAGCCCAACGAGCCTGCAAGGGCGGCCTTTAAACCACAATCATGGGCCAAATCCACAAATTCCTGCAATACACTCACATCCATATGACCCAATAAGGAGTTGCCGTTTTTTACTGCCGTGTCGATCATCACTACCTTGGCCCCAACCTCGGACCCGATCTCAGGGAGCTTTAAAGGGGATATTGCATTTATCCTTTGAAAATCAGCATATCCTGCAAGAACGAGGTTACTATCAAAACCTTCAATGCTTTTCTTGATGGCCATTGCTATTTCTTTAGCCTGGTTTTCAGTTACTATGCCGTATAACCCTGCCTTGACATAATCAACCCCCAAACTGGCAAGACCGTACGCTGCCAGAGAGGCCGTGCCTGGTTTGAAATCTAGGTCGCCCAAAGTCGCACTCAATTCCACATTTCCTGGCATAAGAGAACTTACCTCTTCTATCATCCATGGGAAATTTGCTCCCAATGAGCCCTCCTTTGGGTTCTTGATATCTATAATATCTGCTCCCCCCTCAATGGCCTCTTTTACCTCTTCTGCGTCTATAGGGCTTACCAGGAGTTTCATCCAACCACTAGGCTTAAATCTATTCTAAATGTTATAAATTTGTGGTTCTAATGGAGATCATACCTGTAATAGACATAATGGATGGCACAGCAGTAAGCGGCAAGTCGGGGGTGAGAAAAGAGTACAGTCCTCTTAAAACTATATTTTGTAAATCTTCAGACCCGGTGGTTGTCGCATCCAGTATCCCTTCTAAGAGTATATACATCGCCGATCTTGATGGCATTATGAAGAGAATACCCGATTATAAAACCCTAGAAAAACTTGGGAAGATAAAGGAGATTTTAGTAGATGTCGGTGTTAGAGATTACGTGGATTTAAGGGGGGCCTCTAAACTAAGATGCGATATAATTTTAGGGACTGAAACATTGGAAGGAATTGATGTGTTGATCAAAGGTGTGGAAAAGTTCCAAGATAGGATAATAGTGAGCATCGATATCAAGAGTAAAAAGGTCTTGTCGAAGTTTCTACCACAAGCCCCCATTAACGCTTACAAAGTTTTGAGGGCTCACTGTAAGAGATTTATCTTCTTGGATATAACATCAGTTGGAACGTTGAGAGGATCTAGATTTGATTATTTGGAGGATGTGACAAAAGACGCTGAAATAATGGTTGGAGGCGGGATAAGAAAAGAAGACCTGCCCAAACTAGAAGAGATGGGAGTAGATGCCGTGCTGATTGGAACCGCCTTACATAAGGGGTTTATAACAATAAAATAAAGGAGGATTGGCAATATGGAAAACGTCAGAGAGTTTGTTGGCATTTCACTCCTAATCTTTGGGCTTCTTTTGTATTTTGTAGCCACCGATCCATTCATAGGCAAAACGGATCTGGTCGGAGAGAAAACCGTATTCAAGTATAAATTTTCCAAATATGATCCTATCATCCACAAAATTTTCGTGGATATCAAGGCTGATGGAGATGTCGAAGCGTTAATAGTAAATAAGATGTTTCCGGAAGGTAGAGAGGCATTCGAATTCAATGGAGATGAGATACAATTCGTAAAGACGGCACACAGGGGAGAGGTGTGGACCCTAACGCTTTACAATAAAGCCCCTGCCCCAGTAATTGTAGAGTACGATGCCAGAATAACCTGCTATTCATATGTGTATGGGGGCATAATCTTAACTGCATTGGGCTTTTTTACTCTTATCTGCGAGAACATAAAGAAACGAAGTACTGGACAAAGGAGTTAGAAAAGTCACAATCAATTAAAAAACGTTTTCATAGTTTTGGCCACATCTTCAGGCATAGATTCAACAATCCTCTCACGGTGAAGTATCTCCATAAAGCCTGTATCAGATGTGTAATATGTACTAGGACTCGGCCTTGATATGAATTTAAAGTTCAGCCTGAAACTCTCCCTCTCCTCACCTAGCGGAGTGGAGTAGGAGGTAATGTTGAAGCTCTGCACTGAAAGACTTGAGTAGGCGGTGAGGACGTTTTTAATGCCCTTGGAAAGGTCAGATATGTCCTTATCGGAGAGGTCTGCCAGACTCTGAGCAACAGTAAATACTGCATTGACCTCATTGTTTCCCAAAGGGACAAAACTGGTAAACCATGCAATACTGCCTGTCCTTGCTATGAATCGCTCGTTAGCCTTCTCTTCTTCATTTACCAACTTTAACCAGAAGTTCTCCCCCTTCTTTTTCTGATAATCATCTGAGGCATCCAAATAGGCCTTTGTCAGGAAGGGTGGATCCGGATCCACAGTCAGTTGTGCATGAGGGTGCACAATACTCGCTCCCGAAGGTGGCAGATAATTCCAGTTAAACGTGGCGCATCTGGCATTATCATAAGCTTTGTTGACCCGCTCAAAATAGTCAAGACTGGCCTTTATCGTGTCTTCAATCTGCTTCACTTTAAACTCTTCCAAAGCAAGATAATGCTCTTCAGATATGGTCGCTATGGCATGATGCTGGGCAAATGGAAAGAGATTTGGGAAGATATAGGTCTCACCGACTTTTATTCTTCCCTCGGGTGCTATGTCCTTGGGAAATTTGGGTGTTGTTCTGGCAATGTTTTCTGGGCAGAAGAAGCACCTGTCTTTGGACCTCTTAACCAGATCTGATATGTCGAGTAGATCTTGCCCTTGTTTTACCCTCTTGGTCCTCTCAATATTGATCCTGCACCACCTGTTTAAGAGGGTGTCTCTTCTGTACTCTATGGGCTGTGTATCGAGCTGGAAATCCTTTAGTGGAGAAATAAAGCTTGTGTTGTACACTCTCTTATCGAACATGTGATCACGAACCAACTACTTTGATCACAGTTATATTTATATGTTTTAAGAATAAGAGCTATCAGAATAATAAGACATCCTGAAAGGAGAGGCTTATCGTGTTTAAAAAGATAGCTAAAGTACTTTTTTTGATCCTCTTATTATTGGGTGCTTTTGGCGTCTATACCTATTTTGCAATGGTTAAGCCCCTCATGAGTTTAGAAGTAGAGCCCCAGAATATAGAAATGCGCTCCCTAGATCCACTGGAGTTTTCTCTCGCTGTAAATGTCAAGAACAATGGTGGAGGTGACGCAACCCTGCCCGGTGCCACCCTGAACCTTTACGTGGAGAACATCTACGTAGGCACAGGCGTAGTCAAACCAACCACCGTTCCAGCAGGCAATTTAAAAGTTGTCAATGCTCGCATAGCAGTGAGTCAAGACATAATCAGATTGACAAAGCTGCTATCCTCTAGAACTGCGGTCAATGCCCAAATAGACGGTACCCTTCATGCAAAGATACTATTCTTAAGTTTGAATATACCAGTGCCCAAGGTACCTGTCCCGGTGCCCATAGATACATCTGAATTGGCTCAAGCAACCCAGATCGCTTCAATACTGCCTTTGTTACAGGAGCATAAAGGTGAGTCAATTGCAGAGGTATTGGAATCAGATGATGTCTTAAAAGAGATAGAAGAGAAGACAGGGAAAGAGGTGACACCAGAAGAGGCCAAAGAGCTTGCTGGCCAATATCTCGGGGAGGAGGCCATAGAGGACATGACCGTTGATGAGGCATTGCAGAAATACAAAGAGGGTGGAGGAGATTTATCTAAATATGCCGGAATGGTCCCCTGATTTTTATTTGATAGAGAGTACCTCATAATATTTTTTGACAGGATCTACCCAGCTCATATCCTTTGCGAGATTAAATGCCTCTTGGGACATCATCCTATATTTGCTCTTGTCCCTAAGGTAAGCGGTGGTAATTGAATCCAGCCCCATAGCATAATCGGCTACGGATTCTAAGTAAGGAAGCTTTATGTTATCTACCACTATAACTCCGCCCATAATCCCTTTCTTTTTCACATATTCTCTTACAGCATCGCTAAAACCGCAGACCCTGCTCACGATGACTGGTGTGCCCTCCTTTCCGGCCTCTAATCCTGTTAGCAGAAATGGATCATACCTTGAGGGGAATATTCCTGCGATGCAACCTGCAGCGATCTCGTCAACTGTCATACCAAAGCCGCCGTCATTTTTACCCACCCATTGAGGGTATTCTACTGCACTTACGACCCTCCTTTCTGTAACTATTCTTCGAGTTTCGAGCTCGTGTTCCAAGATCATTTTCTTGAGTCTTAGTTCATTTCCCATCAAGAGCTCTTCGGGCAAGTAAACTGGAAACCCTTTTGGAAGTCTGTCTCTTTGTTTTGGACCATGTGAAGTGATCATAATACAGACCGCTATTGTGTCCTCGTCGACTTCGCCGTTCCTGATCCTATTCCTCAATGCACGATCGTATAGCACCAGAGCATCCAGGAGATCAGGGTAGCCTTTGTTCTCAAGTTCAATTCTTGAAATAGTAAATATTGGCAAGATATGCTCTGGGTCCACTTCCTCTCCGTCGTAAAACTCGTGCATATTTTTCGAAAGAAATTTCTGGATCTTATCTCTGCACTTCACTCTCTTTTCCCAGTTTATAGTATCGGTCTCCAGACGTATGCCGTTGCGCACAACCATGCTGTCTATCCCATAGAATAGGCGGGCTTCCATCCTGGTTGTGTCTCCAACGCACGTTACCGCGTCGAAGTATTTTGCCATGGATTCCAGCTGTGCCAGACCAAGTGCGGTGTATGGGTGCCATGTCCCATCATTTCTCGCTATCTTCTTGATGACTTCTGCTCCCCAACTCCTCCCCACCTTTGTTGCATGAAACGTTGCCACGGTCTTCACATTTGGGGCCCTGAGTTTTTTCAGCCTAGCGGCAACATAGAAGACTCCAAACTCATGGCAGTGCAAGGATACCCTGCCAGAAAGTGCCAAGAGCCTCACGAATTGCGAGATGGCATGTGATAGGTTTAGATAGTGGGTGTATTCCTTCCCGTAACCTGTCCTTTCATAATTCAGCGAGTCCAAGCCGATGAGTTTGTGTGCCTCCATCTTGACCTCATCTGCAAATAGCAATTCCTGGTCCTTGTAAGTACCCTGAGAGGTCAGATATTTATCGGTATCAAAGAGGACATATGCTATCTCCACTCCGTCTACTATTTTAGCGCCGGTCTTTACTTCTGTCCATGTCTTGTCTATCGCGTTGATGGCTTTTTCTAGGTCTTTGTCAGGCGACAACTTCTTTAGACCGTCAAGTTTTGTGAGCCTATTTTGCTCGGTATTCCAATCGCAACCATCACACCTGTAATATGGGCCTGTAACAATGACTTTGGCATTGTCGTTAAGCTCACCCTTGCTAATAAGGGATGCAAGGGTCGCCGTCTCTGCATCGATGACCTCCCAAATACCGCCCAGTTTGTTTGATTTAGGGCCGGCCTCTTCTCCCGCCAAGACTATCCACTGTTTTTCCATCCACTCACCAATATTGATAATAGGATTGGCACTTGTTGTCATTTATATATTTTCATGCACAATCTGAAACTAGATAAGAAAATCAATTCTCTGTAAACTTGATGCTCTCTTCGACAACCATGTCCCATTTAAGTATGACATGGGCTTTTTATTTGATGTCCGGAGCTGAAAAAAGGCAGCACAAAAATTATAAATATACTTTATCTTAGAAAAACATCTATGGGAAAGGCGTCTAAAAGGATATACTTAGACCATGCGGCAACAACTCCTGTTGACCGTGAAGTTGTAACTGCAATGCTTCCTTATTTTAGCAACTATTTTGGGAATGCCTCAAGCATTCATTCCTTTGGAGTTGAGGCGTATGAGGCATTGGAAACAGCACGAGAGAAGGTTGCCTCCCTCATTGGAGCCTCCCAAGAAGAAATTATCTTTACTTCAGGAGGAACCGAATCAGATAACCTTGCAATAAAAGGAATCGCCTTTAAAAACAGAAAGAAACATGGCCATGTTATCACAAGCTCAATAGAACATCCGGCAGTTCTTGAGACCTGCAGGTCTCTAGAAACCCTTGGATTCAAGGTCACATATCTTCCTGTCGATAGGTTTGGTCTAGTAGATGTTGTAGGGATAAGAAATGCAATTACTCCCGAGACTGTGCTTATCTCTTTAATGCATGCCAACAATGAGGTAGGAACCTTACAAAATGTTAAGGCAATAGGAGAAGTGGCAGAAGAAAAAGAGATACCATTTCATACAGACGCTGTGCAATCCGTTGGAAAGGTTCCTGTTGATGTAAAGAAGACGAAAATAGGTCTTCTCTCCCTTTCCTCCCACAAGATGTATGGTCCCAAAGGAGTAGGTGCTCTCTACATACACGAGGACATTGAGTTAGAGCCTATAATATACGGTGGAGGTCATGAAAGGGGATTACGCTCTTCAACAGAAAACATCCCCGGTATCGTTGGGCTCGGGGCTGCTGTGGAGATTGCAAAAAGGAGAATGTCATCAGATGCGAAAGAACAGATAAAGCTTAGAGACATGCTGATTAAAGGCGTTCTTGAAATAGAAAAATCCAAACTTAATGGACATCCTGTCCAAAGGCTTCCCAACAACGCCAACTTCGGATTTGAAGGAATTGACGGTGAGGCCCTTCTACTATATCTTAATGAAATGGGAATTGCTGTATCGACTGGATCAGCGTGTTCTTCAAGAAAACAGGACGTCTCTCACGTCCTGAAGGCTTTAGGTGTGCCCGAAGCCATGGCCCGTGGATCTTTAAGGATTACGCTTGGAAGGGGCAACACCTCTGATGAGATGGACTACACTTTATCGGCCATCGAGGAAGGGGTTAGTAGGTTAAGGAGTATGTCGCCTACTTGGCAAAACTTTTAGAAAGGGTATACTATGCCCCGCGGTTATCAAATAGTATTCCTCTGACTACAACTATAATCTTTATATTAATATAAACAAAATCAATTACATGGGTGATGTCTTCGTATACTATTACGTGGAGTCAAAGGATATAGAAAGCGCTGCTATAGCAATAGCCAAAGAGCAGAGCACAGGCACGTGGACCAAGGTAGGATATGAGACCACAGATATTCAAAAAAAATACGGCGCAAAGATAGAAGAGATAGATAAAGAAAAAAGGACAGTGAAGCTCTCATTTCCTCTAGAAGATTTCAGCCTGGACAAGGGGGGCATATCCAATATATTAAGTGTGATTGCAGGCAATCTTTTTGGCCTGAAAGAACTGGAGAATGTTCGGTTGCTAGACGTGGATTTTCCGAAAGAGTTTGTACAGCAATTTAAGGGGCCAAATTTTGGCATTCCAGGTGTTAGAAGGCTTTTAGGCACAAAGGATAGACCTCATCTGGGAACAATAGTGAAGCCCAAGATAGGTCTTAATCCTGATAGTTTCGCAGATGTCTGTTATGAAGCAGCTACGGGTGGGGTGGATTTCATTAAAGACGACGAAACCTTGGCAAATCAGATCTTCTGTCCGATTGAAGAGCGTATTACTAAAGTCGTTGAGAAACTTGATCAGGTTAAAGAGGAGACGGGTAAAAAGGTCCTTTATTCTCCAAATGTTACAAGCGACAACATCCTTGAGACAGCGCAAATAGCTGTGGATAACGGGGCAAGCGCCTTGATGATTGATGTGTTAACTTCTGGATTCTCTTCCTTACGTGCTCTAAACGAAAATTTCAACCTCCCCATACATGTTCACAGAACGATGCATGCGGCCATTACAAAAAATCCCAGGCACGGCATTACCATGCTTGTCTTTTCCAGATTGGTACGGCTTGCCGGAGGGGATCAGTTGCATGTAGGCTGTCCATTCGGAAAGATGGAAGGGAGTACAAAGGCGATAAAAGAAAATTATGATGTCTTAAGAAACGAATGGTTTGGTTTAAAGACAATATTTCCTGTCTGTTCAGGCGGTGTTCATCCCCTCTTGGTTGAAGGGAACTTAAAGGCCTCTGGTACAGATATAATCATCCAGGCAGGAGGAGGAATTCATGGACATCCATTGGGGACCAGGAAAGGTGCCACTGCCATGCGTCAGGCGATAGATGCTTTCATGGAGGGAGTATCTACTGAAGATTACGCTGAGGACCATGAGGAGCTCAGGCTAGCCATTGAAAAATGGAAGAAAGACGAGGGGCTGTTACGCTACAGTAAGATGGCCAAGCTCTAATCTTTTTTACTTTTTGAGATGGAAAAATTTTTATGATGGTAGGAGGATATCTCACGCTAGGATATGGAGGTGGTTTTTTGGAGAAAGGATTGTTTTGCGGCATCAACTTGCCGAAAGACATTGAGAATTTAACCGAATTAGAGAAAAAGCATGTGCCAGTTATAGATGCACCTGACAAGGTTAAAGCTGGTGAGCCTTTCAAGGTGACTGTTACGGTTGGCAGTATCCCCCATGTGATGGAGCAAGGGCACCACATACAATGGATGGACCTCTACTCTGGCAAGAATTTCTTGGCAAAGGTTCTATTTACACCCGTTTTTACAAAGGCTGAGGCAACCATAACCTTGGTCAAAGGAGGAGCCCACAAAACATCAACCCTTCGTGCCATTGAGCGCTGCAATCTCCACGGTTTGTGGGAAGGCAACAAGGACATTGTCGTAGAGTAGAAATTCATGCCAGTGATCATTGTAGAACCAGAGAAATGTACAGGTTGTGGGATCTGTAAAAAGGTCTGCCCTAAAGGACCAAGGATTTGGATCATAGAAAAAAAGAATGATAAAAAGCTCGCTAGGGTATTTGATGCGAGTTATTGTTTAAACTGCAAGATTTGTGCAACAAGATGCCCTACAGGGGCAATCACAGTCAAGGCAAAATGAAGGATGGTGAGTGGTAATGGTCAAAGTAGTTCTAAAGGAAGGAGTCTATTGGGTGGGTGCTGTAGACTGGAATATTAGGGACTTTCACGGCTATGCCCTTCCAAATGGCACCACATACAATGCGTATCTTATAGTGGATGATAAAATAGCCCTTGTGGATACAGTAAAGAATAACTTTTATGGGGAGATGTTGGGCAGGATAAAAGAGATTGTTGATCCCAATGAGATCGATTACGTAATATCGAATCACGTGGAGATGGATCATTCTGGCTCTCTGCCGATGATCATGAAAGACGCTCCAAATGCTAAGATATTTGCCACACAAAAAGGCAGAGAGGGACTTTGCGACTACTATGAATGTGATTGGCCTTTTACTGTTGTCAAGACCGGTGACGAACTCAGTTTGGGTGCTAAAACTTTGTCTTTCTTAGAAGCACCTATGCTCCATTGGCCAGACAGCATGTTCACATACATCAAAGAGGACCGCATACTCCTGCCAAACGATGCATTCGGGCAGCATATCGCTTCTATCCAGAGATTCGATGACGAACTGGATGGTGCAGTTGAGTTAGCGGCGGAATATTTTGCAAATATACTTATGCCTTTTGCGCCCCTGGTTTTAAAACAATTGAAAAAGGTTCAGGAACTAGGTATTGAAATAGATATTATAGGCCCCAGCCACGGCATAATATGGCGGGACCATCCTGAGAGGATAATCGAGGCCTATACAAAGTGGGGCCAGGGCTTGACAAAGGAAAAGGCCTTGATCATTTACGACTCGATGTGGGGCAGCACTGAGATGATGGCCAAGGCCATATTAGAAGGTGTTGTAAGCGAAGGCGTTGAAGCTGGAATTTATCATCTTCGTAAAACTGAGTGGAGCGAAATAATAGAGGAGGTTCTCGACGCAAAGGCGTTGATAATAGGGTCTCCTACTCTAAACCGGGGGATGTTCCCGACTGTAGCAGGCTTTCTTACCTATCTTAAAGGTCTGAGACCAAGAAACAAGATGGCTGCTGCATTTGAATCGTATGGCTGGGGAGGAGGCGCCAGCAAGGATGTAAACGAGATGCTGCATCAGATGCGTCTTGAAGTCATAGAACCAGCTTTAAGGGTTAAATTCAGGCCGAAGGAAGGGGCGATTGAACAGTGCAAGGATTTTGGGAGGGATATTGCAAAAAGATTGAAGGAAGGTAAAGTTTAAGAATGATTGAGAAACACGGTTTAAAGGATGTGAGAGAATGGTTGTTAAGACCTGGGAAGGCGATGATTGGACGATAAAGGTGGACTATGACAAATGTACAGGAGCTGGTGATTGTGTAGACGTCTGTCCGGCTGAGGTCTTCGAGTTGGTAGATGAGAAGGCGGTAGCATCGAATGTAGAAGAGTGTATAGAGTGCTGTTCTTGTGTAGAGGCCTGTCCAGAAGCTGCCATAGAACACAGCTCTTGCTGACATCTTTTTACGGAGTGAGAAGATGATAAAGGTTAAGACATTTACCCAGACTATTGAGGTTTTTAAAACTGCTAAAGAGTTAAGGGCCCTTGATAGTATGGTAAACGATTTTATAGCTGAGAACAACATCAAAAAGATAGTTTCAATAAGCGATACCACGACCACAAATGACCGTGGGGCAACCATAGGGATTATAAGGGTTCTCGCATATGAGGCCTGAATAGAAGGAGGCTTTAAAGTTGAAAGAAAAGGTTGAAGAGTTGATAAGTAAAATAAGGCCGAACCTGCAGGCCGACGGTGGGGATATAGAGCTTGTGAGTGTAGACGATGGTGTTGTGAAAGTAAGGTTAACAGGCGCCTGCGGCCACTGTCCGATGTCACAGATGACCTTGAAGTTTGGCGTCGAGTCATTTCTAAAAGAGAATCTGCCAGAGGTCAAGAGGGTAGAGGCCGTTTGAAAAGTTTGTTCTTAGGCGAAACGGCTTGGAGGTTTATATATGGCGAAATTTAAATGTGCTGAATGCGGCTGTGAGAAGGAAGGGAGATGTAAGCCTCGAAAGTGCCCTGAATGCGGCGCTGGTGGCAAATTTGAAAAGGTAGAATGAGGAGGTTTTGGAATGGGAAAGACAGAGGAAAATCTAAGAGAGGCTTTCGCTGGAGAGAGCCAGGCTAACAGAAAGTATACGGCCTTTGCAAAAAAAGCTGAAGAAGAGGGCTATTCTAATGTGGCAAGACTGTTTCGAGCAGCGGCTGCGTCTGAGACTCATCATGCCCTGAAGCACTTGAGTGTTTTAGGCGGTGTCAAATCGACTGTTGAAAACCTGAAGGCCGCGGTGGAAGGAGAGACCTTTGAGAATTCAGAGATGTATCCAAAATTTATCGCAACCGCAGAAGAAGAGGGCAACACGCCTGCAAAGATAAGCTTTTTTGCAGCAAATGAAGCAGAGGAGGTGCATGCAGAGCTCTATAAAGAGGCAATAAAAGCAGTTGAGCGCGGTAGTGATATCGAAGCTAATGACTATTTTGTTTGCCAGGTATGTGGCTACACTGTAGAGGGAGAAGCTCCGGATATATGCCCTGTATGCAATAGCCCCAAAGAGAAGTTTGAAAGTATAGACTAGATGGAAAACAATTAATATTCCTAATAAAAGACAACAAAACCATGCCTAGAATCAAATTCTATGTGGTCTTCCTATTTTTAGCAATATTAGTTTCAGTTTCACCTGTTTACGCAAGGGACTACAGCCTTAAATCTGCAACAGCTGAAGTTGTAATAGATTCAGATGGCATCGTCCATGTAACGGAATCCATAACCTATACTTTCATAGGTACTTATAGAGAGGTCTTCAGACAGGTCTACCCACCTCCGGGGGGCTCAATCGAAAACTTTGAGATAAAATGTTTAGGCCAACCATGTAAGGGGAGGGTTGACACAATATCCGGCGGATACGAGCTTGTCGGAGTGCTCCCTCAACCTACACCCTCTGAAATTGTATTCGTGGTTTCATACAACTACTACAGGGGACTTAAAGTCTACGACGATATTTCAGAGTTACACTTTAAACTCTGGGGAGAGGAGTGGGAAAAGCCTCTTGGTAAGATGGAGGCAACGATTCACCTCCCTCAAGGCGCAGGAGTAAATGCGAAATACTGGCTTCATCCAAAAGCTTTCGCAAAAATAGATCTAATAGAAGAAGACATTATCATAGTTGAAACCGGAAGGATTCCCTCAAAAAGCTGGTATGAGATAAGAGCAGCTTTTCCTAGGTTAAAAAACCCGGACTCAAAATATGTCTCCATCCAAAAAGGTTCAGGCCTTGAAAAGATACTGGAAATCGAAAGGGCGTATAACAGAAAGCAGGGTATCGCTAAAAATATCTACCTTTTGTTATGGCTTTTAGCACTGGTCCTTGCGGCAGCCCCTTTTTATATTTACAACAAGTTCGGCAGGGAGCCTGAAATAGATTACCACACCATGTACGAGAGAGAGGCGCCTTACAAGTCGAAGCCTGCGGCTGTAAACGCAATATTGAGGGGGCGCATAGGAAAACCGGACATGAACGCCTTTGTCGCCACCTTAATGGACCTTGTCTACAGAAGATATATCAGCATAAAAGATGTGAAGACCGAGAAGAGCTTTCTAGGCGTTTTTAATCGGACAAAAGAAAACATCATTATCAAGATAAACCAGAAAGACACAACTGAGCTTTTAGACTTTGAAAAGGGCGTTCTAAACCTACTAACAAAACACTCAAAAGATGGAAGCCTATCCTGGAGCGAACTACAAAAAAAACTGGCAAAGGACTCAAAGTTCTACGACTTCATAAACCACTGGAACAACCTCGTTGAACTCCACATAAAAGTGGAAGATATCTTCATATCCGCCGGCAACAACTATCTTATGGCCTTCGGAGGCGCAGCGACAGGTATCTTAATATTCGGAGGAATATTGCTCGCCAATTATCTTCCCATAGAAGAGTTCCCAGCTATCTCAAAGGCTGTAATCCCTGGAATAATAATCGCTATAGTAGGAATAGGCTCACTTATTATATCAATAATAAACGAAAAAGGCGCGGGACGCTTTACGCCAGAAGGAAGATTATACTACGAACGCTGGCAACACTTTCGCAAATACCTAACAGACTTCTCAGCCCTAAAAGAGCATCCGCCAGAGTCTATCAAGCTCTGGGACTTCTACATGGTCTATGCAGTGGCCCTCGGAGTAGCAGAGAAAGTAATAAAAACATGAAGCTTGTCGTACCAAAAGAGCAGATCGAGTCCAGTAGATTCTACGCCCTGCACTATTACCCCGTGTTTTTCACAGGATTTCACAGTTCCTACAATACTTCTAATCCTGCCTCAAGCGCCGGCGGCGTGGGAGGCGTGGGGGGAGGATTCGGAGGCGGAGGAGGTGGCGCAAGATGAAGATGCCATGTTTTATATTTGAGAAGGACAATTCAAGAAAGGAGGTATTGATATGACCGGTTTTCTAATCCCCATAGCGGCACTCGGACTTCTTCTAGTGATAGTTGTAGGTATCTACAACAGCCTTATACGGCTTCGAAACAGGGTGGAGAACGGATGGGCACAGATAGAGGTCCAGCTAAAAAGACGCCACGACCTGATCCCGAATCTTGTCGAAACTGTAAAGGGATACGCCAAACACGAGAAAGAACTCTTCGAAAATGTTACAAAGGCAAGAGCGGCAGTAATGTCTGCAGGAAGCCCCCAAGGAAAGGCAGAGGCTTCAAACTTTTTAACATCAACTCTAAAATCACTTTTTGCAGTGGCAGAAAACTATCCTGAGTTAAAGGCCAATGAAAACTTCTTAAAACTCCAGGAAGACCTTACCGAGACAGAAGACAAGATCTCCTATGCAAGGCAGTTCTACAATGACATCGCCATGACATACAACATCAAGATCCAGACCGTCCCATCGAATATCATAGCAAGTATATTTAGCTTTGGAAAAAAAGAACTGTTTGAAGCACCAGAAACAGAACGCGAAGTCCCTAAAGTCGAGTTCTAATTTACAAAGTCAAGGTTGAGTAGAATAATTGACCACTACTTTTTCCTTTTTTGCATAGTTCTAGATCAAACGCTGGATAAAGGCTATGACTTCTGGCGGCATTTCCATGAGGCTCTTGCCCATATCTTTAATATCGAAATTCTCAAGCTTTAGATCGCTCATCACTTTAGCCACCGCGTTCAGGTCTTCATCGCTCATCTTCTCAAAGCCGATTTTAATATTAAGGGAGCGCATCAGCGCCTCGCCCACCTCCTTTCTCCACCGCTCCTCATATTTCATAAGGAATTTTTCAGAAAAATCATTCTCTTTTACTGCCTCACTTAAGACCTCAGCCGCTATGATACCGCAATGCATAGCATTATAGATCCCTCCGCCGCTCAAAGGGTCAATATGCCTTGCAGAATCCCCTACCAACACCACATTATCAGCAATGCTTTTCTCAATGGGACCTTGAACCGGCACACCCCCCACATTGACCTCAATAATACCACCGTCTCTTAGACCCTCCATGGATTCTACAAACTCGTTTAGAAATTCCAACGCCGTTTTATCAGGGCTCCTAGCACCCAGCCCCACATTCGCAACATCCTCTCCCTTTGGAAATATCCAAGCGTAACCCATCGGAGCAAATTTATCGCCAATATAAAATTCCATTTTATCAGTTTCTTCCAGCTCTATATCCACCATCTCATACTGGACATTCGATGTCATATCACCGAATCTAGTTCTAGTATTAATGCCCGCCCATCTACCCACCTTGCCTTCAATACCATCCGCCCCGACAACAGCATTACAATCGACCTCGTACTCCTCATCGAAATATTTAAGTTTCACACCTTTAATTTTGCCGTCCTCTTTTACTATACCGGTCGCATATGTCCTTACTCTAACCTCCGCCCCGGCCTTGGCAGCTGTTATTGCAAGGTATTTGTCGAATATTCTCCTCTCTAAAACATATGAATTCGGCTCCTTAGTCGGCACCTCAACCTTTGTGCCATCAGGCGCATGTAGATTAAAACCCCTAAGAACAGAGGCAACAAACTCTTTTTTAATCTCAACTCCATGCTCCTTAAGTCCAGGTATTCCTGTACCTTCCCCGCACCTTACAGGGGTTCCTATCTCAGGTCTCTTTTCAACGAGCAAAACATCTATGCCCTTATCAGCCAAGCATTTTGCAGCCATCGAGCCGCCAGGGCCTGCACCAACTACGACAACATCGTAATCCACAATCAAACCTCGATGGCCCTCGTAGGGCATATTTTAATGCACAATCCACAAGACCACCTAATGCAGGGGCATTGAACGCACATAGCTTCATCTATCTCCACTTCGCCTGTATCAAGAAGCTCGATGGCCCCTTGGGGACATATATTAACACAAGTTCCACAGTAACAACACAACCTCTTGTCAATCTCCATCCTATCAACCACATTTAAAAAAAATTCCGGTTCAAAACCCAATATAAGCAATAGCCGGAGAAGTAGTTATCATATCACTTAATATTTCTTTTGGTGCAAGCTGTTCTAACATAACTTAGAGACTTTTCGGCCTCTCTTAGATATAGTTTGAAAAGAGTATAAAACCAATGAATAATGGTTTTACATTAAAAAGAGTCAAGCATGGTCTGGCCAACCCTCTTTGGTGTAATCTTTTTTTCTTTAATTTCATCTTGATCAAAGACTATCTTTCCATACTGCCCGCCTCCCCCTTCTTCTATCTTAAACCTCTCCTCTCTGTAGAGGGATATCACCTTCGCAATCTTCTCATTGACATCTTCAAGCCTTTCTATGGGCACATCCACTAAAACTGATATCTCGCTCCCGAATTTTTTTACCAACTCATTCCACGAATTTTGGATCTTAGCTGAATAAAGGTCTTTAACTCCCAGCGCCTGGGACAATATCTCAGCCAATGGCGCTATCCTTAGATATTTTGGCCTATAATCGGGATGCTTTGACTCATCGTAAGTTGCAAGCTCTCCTATCCTTTCTCGCACTCCTTTCTTTATCGTAGCACCGCAATTCTGGCACCGCCATCTAAATTTTGTCACCTCTTCTAAATCATAATGTGTATAGCATTTTATACAGGAAGTCCTGTGATATTTGCCAAGACGCGGATCCAAGCCCACATTCAGCTCAACTTTCCTCCCTCCCTTCCTTTGGATGGCCTTTTTTATTTCATCGTAATTTATCTCTTCAACAGACAGCCTGTTAAACTCTCTTCCCAACCTGTGTGGCCAAGGAGAGTGAGCATCACTGTTGGATAAAAGAGTTATATCCTGTAGTTCCCCCACAAAATCTGCAAAATATGTATCTGCACTGAGCCCCAGCTCTAGGTAGGATATCTCTTTATCCCCATAGCACTCCTTTAGACTGTCATACTCCTTGTATACAGAGGTCCAAGGCACAAAGGCGTGGGAAGGACCAATCATAACCTCACACTCGTTGCATAATTCAGCTATCTCTTCTCCATTAAGTTTTATGTGGGGCCTCCCATCCACGTCAAGATCATTAGAGTATTTTAAAAAAGCCTCTTTTAACTGTTCAACAGAACTTATATCTGGGAAAAAAAGAAGATGATGGACCCTTCTTTTATCCTCAACCTCTGCAGTGATAACAAAGTTGCATCCATTCAGTTCAAATGTTCCGTCCCCTGTCCTCATATCCTCTATTTCCCGCAGCCATATCTTGTGGAGGGCGTCTCCTGTACCCACAACATCTAAACCCTTCAACAAAGCCTGCTTCGATATGACCTCAAAGACCATCTTTTGAGAGGTCGCTGCCGAGTACTTGCCGTGTATGTGAAAGTCACAGTCAACGCTTAGCAAAGCCTATCCACCTGATCTAGATTTAACTATGAGGATATAAAATTTTATACATATTAGAAGCCAAACCATCTGTTGCTATGGCTGGGGGCAAAATCTGTCAATGGATAGCCATTATGATAGCATTAATTGTCAGGCTCTACCCATTCTAGAAGAACATGACTTCCTTTCCAACTTTGACATTTTTGATCTTCATCCTCTTAAAGGCCGTCATCCAGAACCAGAAGAAAAGAGTCAAAAATAGGGCTACCAAAATGATGTTGACCCAAAAAGGAAAGCGATGATAGGAGCCTTTCTTTATTTCGTAAAAGTTGTAGGCGACGCTAAGTAGTAGGGATATGATAAATATGGAGTAGATGCTCATAATATATGTATAATATGTAAAATTCTATTATATTGTTGTCGTCCAACTCCCTGCATGATAAGTTGTAAAAAAGCAGGAGGAACTAGGAGGGCAATCCTCCGGGCAGAAGAGATTACCCGCCATGTTGGGTTAATGTATACCCAGAGTATATCTTTCACGCAATATGGAGTTTTGTTCAAGAAAAATTGAAAGAAATATTGAACAATGCATTTTTCATGGAATAAAAAGACAAACTCTGCCCCCCCAAATAAAGAGTATAGTTCGTGCTGATTCTGCAACTAACCTATATACCTCATCGCGTCCTCAGACGGCTCTTTCTGAACCATGCCCATCTCCTGGAGCATCCTCTTCTCCATCTCCTGGGCCTCAGCCAGCATCTTCTCCGTATCCATGGCCTTCCTGCTTAGCCCCTCCATATCCACATCAAGATCAAGAAGCTTGGTCAATATTTCCAGAACGGCCTTAGC
>JBHICB010000004.1:0-19885 GCA_046759365.1 Hydrothermarchaeales archaeon (SeqCode) | reverse complement strand
CCCTTCTAAACAGCAATGCACTTCTTTTGTCAGCTCATCGATTTCCGTTTTTCTTTGAAGAAATAATAACCAAGCAGAATTGTACAATGTTTCAATATTATTACATTTTGACATTTCAGAGGCATTCGTAATTTTGTTAATTTCCTCTAAAGTATAATCGGCGGGTTCAGACACAGTTTCGATGCAAATAGTTATCAGATCGTCTCTTAAAAATTCAATATACTCCTTTTTAGCTTCCCTTTTATCGAATACGAGAAAATCCATGGCTAGTTTCGGAATTTCAAAGTTACTCTTTTTTAATAACTCTAGCATGAATGATATTCTAAAGTCAAAGTTTGGATAATTGGCTGAAGAAGGAGGCGTAAGCCAAAATTTCATGAAAAAAGCTAGGGGATATGAAAATCCAAACAAATATGTTGCCAAGCCATCGCAAAGAGTTTCCTCCATCTGTCTTTTGTAAATTCCCTTATTTAATCCCTCACTTACGAGCTTTTTTTCTATTTCGGATAGGTTGAGTTGAGAAAATTTACAATGACCGACTTCATGGGCAAGCGAAATCCAAAACATGCTTGGATCTGTGTTATCACAAGAAACCTGAAAAAAAGGATTTATAAGTTTGCGTCCATATTCCGGATAAGCGAAAGAGCCAGTACAATAAAATTCTCGTCCAAAGAATGCCAACGGTTCGAATTTCATATCCAGACGCTTAGCACAATTTAATGTAAATTCTCGCAATAAATCCCAGTGTTGTAGAGCCATCGAATTCTCTACAAGTTTCAAACATTCTATTTGCCTTGAAATTCGTGCAAGATAAAACCACGAAATAGAATAATTATTAATTTTTATTATATCATGTTTAGACACATCTGCTTCTCTAAGCTTAGCTTTCACTATTTTAATGACATCAGTAGAGTGATGAGAAAAAGTATTATATGGATACTTTGATTGATTCGGAGTAATTGATTCAATTGCTCTTATTTTCTTTTCAAAATAATCTCTGGTAAGTTCTAAATAACTTTCAGGAGGTCCCATTTTTGAGTCGCCGTTTTCATTGTTATCTCAGAAATGGTATTTAATAGCTTCCAAGTTTCTATGTCTTTTGGGTTCTCCCCCAAGTTTCTAATAGAGGTTTCAATGACTTCGATTATTTGTTCAGGCCGTTTGGATGTCTTTTGACATAATTTTTTACCCAAGTCAAATAAGAAAGCATTAGTATTTTTGTCTGTGTGCTGAGCTGCCACAGCCGTAGCAAGATCTAACAAGAAACGTTTGCATTCATTAATACTAAGGTTTATTTTTTCATCTGTCCAAATTTTCTCAGAATCCGAGATTGATTGTTCAATTGCAAAAAGAGTCTCATTGCAGACTTCTAAAACTCCTTGGTTCTGATAAGTATCTTCCAACAAGAACCACGTTTCCGTCATGTTCCAACCCCATATTACTAAAATTGTGAGGTTTATAAACCTTTGTTTATATATAAATATTAACATCGTTATGTTTTTACTTTATATCACGAATATTCCTACCAACTTTGTTGGGTGGTGAGGACACATGGATAAAATGAATGTAGGGGTGGGTTCTATAAGCAAGCTGATAGTCGGAGAAGAGAATTGCCTTTATAAAATCTGGTATGGTATGAGGCATAAAGAAGAAGTTGAAGAAGTCAGCAAAGAACTAGTCAAATGGAAGATTAATCATACCAACATGTTAACTAACCTAAGTCAAAGTTTAGACGGGGGAGTAATTAGAAAGGAAGATTGGATTAAGTTAGATGTTTTAGGTGGAATATTGATCGGAAAGATGGACTTGTTACATATTAAAGACAATGAAATCACAGTGTATGACTGTAAAAGCGGAAAACCAAAAGAGTTCCATCAACTTCAAATTATGATATACCTGTACATGATGGATGAATTGGATCTTTATAGTGATCAGGAATTGAAGGGAGTATTATATTATGGGCGTGATGAGATCTCTTATTCTTTAAAAGATATACCAAACGACTTGCCACAATTAATAGAGAGGTATGCCAACATTTTGCTTAGTGAAGAGCCTCCCCGCCCTATTGGTGGGAGTAGCTGTAAATGGTGCAAAATTGAATGCGAAACTAAAGAGACCTAAGGACAAATAAATATCTGAATCGCCTTAGATCCTACCTTATTTTTTCATATAAACTCTCAACTAAGGCTAGATCCTGTTTATTTCGTTTCAAAATAGGTTCCCAGTCCTTTTTTTGATAGCATTCGATAACCTGACTTCTTTTAATTCTATCTTCTGGTACTGGAATGCCCATCAATCTGCAAATGATATCAAGGGACACCCAGCTAAATTTATCGATTTCTGAAAAGGCCAACATACAGTCAAAATGATTTGAGAAATCCATCTTCCACTTATTTGTATTTATATTCAGGGTTGGTTCGATATTATTAACTTTTGACCTTACTAAGAGAAATGGAATATCAAAATTATAACCATTAAAAGTCACAATTTTAGGTGGAACATCTAATTTGATCCGTTTCCAAAATCCAGTTAAAACACTGTGTTCCTTATCTCCCCGAAAAAAAACAGGCTCTTTTTCATTCTCTTTAATCCCAATAGTTATTATCTTTGAGAATAAAGGATGAGTACCCATCACAAATTTTTTCTTAATTAGATATTCTATTACTATGTCATCCTCGATCTTTAAAGGAGCTGTTTCTATATCAAGACTAATGTAATCCATTTTACTCCCATAGAACTAAAGAATTAAGGAGAATATAAGAGTATTGATGTCTTCAAAACATTTTCAAATAGTTTAAGAGATAAATAATATTTTGAGTTTAAAATAATGAGTGAATTGGTTACAATAATAATCCCAGTTTATAATTGCGAAAAATATATCCAACGCTGTTTGACTTGTGCTTTGAATCAAACATATAAAAAAATTGAAATAATCTGTATAGATGACGCGAGTACAGATTCTTCATGGAGGCTGATCAAGGATTTTTTCTATAAAACAAAAAACGATAGATTGACTTGTATTAAGCTTAAAAAAAATGTCGGGGTATACAAAATTGATAATTTTGCACTAACTCTCGCTTCTGGATATTATATCTGTATAAATGATTCAGATGATTTTAGCACACCAAATAGGGTTGAAAAATCATTAAAATTTTTAAAGTCGGAAAAAGCAGACATCGTTGGAGGGAGAATTAAGGTCTTAGATGAGGATGGAGCAGTTTTGAGAGGGAAAGCTCTAAAAAAAAGGAGACATTATTATTGGAAATTCAAACCTCCATACAATGTTAATAGATGGCTTAGGAGACATCCATATAAGCATGCTGTATACAACCCCACAATGCTTTTACGTAAGGAAATTTTCAATGAATTGGGAGGTTATGACAATACACGAATTGGAGGGGATACTGAGTTAATAGGGAGAGCCTTTTTTAAATTTAAGATAAGGAATTCAAAGGAAATTTATGCCCATAAAACCCTCAGACCTGATTCATTAACTCAACATCCGGATACATGTCTCACAAGCCCCAAGCGACAAAAATATGCGGAGTATAGACGCAAAATGCAAAAGATAAGGATTGAATACCTAAAAAAGAACGGATTTGTTCCTAAAAAGCTATTATTTAATGAACCTAATACTTCAGGGGTATATGTCTCAGAGAGATTATCATTCTAATCATCTGAGTAGTCTTTTTTAGATAAAGGTTTTATATTGCATATTGAAAAAGGGGATGGGGTAAAGTTAGATGGTAGTTTCCATGCAGTATACCTCGGAACGGGATTTTGTTGCTAATTATCTACTTCCAGAGCTAAAAGGCACTGCTAGAAAGATTGGAGTCTCTGATGTTGTTGAATTCCATGTTGAAAAACCTGTTAATGGTATTGCGGATTTAACTGCTGAGAAAGGAGGGAAAGGACTTTTCGTAGTTGAAGCGAAGTTTAAAAAGAAAACAAGAAGGATTGAGCGTGACCTTGAGCCCCGTGATCCTGATGTAGTAAACCAGGCTGTTAATTATGCTGTTAGGGGAGGTTACCCCCATTATGCTACTTGTAACACAAAGAGGATAGTTCTATTTCAGCTTAGACCCGGATACAAACCCTTTGAAAGTGAGATAGCTTCATTTGAATATGATCGACAACCGGAATGGGCAGCTGAATTATTGAATATGGTGATGGGAGTTGTCCCATTACGTCTAAAACCAATAGATGATGCGCTTGTGGATACTATCCATGAGGCTTTTAGAGACTTGTATCCTAGATTCTTAAAATCTTTCGACAAAAAGCTAGTGGAACAGAAGTTCAGAAGCAAATATATGGAGTGGTTAGAAAATCAAGGCATAGAGTTTACAGATGAAAATAATCGATTGATCGTAGAACAAACAACGTATCTTCAACTAACAAAACTGCTTTTTTATGGTGTAGTTCAGTCCATATATCATGACAAATTAAAACCTATAAAAATAGATGAAGGGGATGGTGTCCAAGAAACCCTAAACGCTTATTACAATGAGGTTCTTAAGATTGATTATTCCCCCATCTATGAGGCTGATGTAATAAGTGAAATACCTTTTACTCCTGCGGCTGAGGAGAGGTTCCGAACTTTAATTGATACCCTTAATGAGTTTGACTTTTCTCAAATGGAAAGTGATTTTCTTGGAAGAGTATATGAAAATCTCATCCCCTCTGATGAACGGAAACGGTTAGGGCAATTTTATACACCACAGAGCATAGTAGACTTCATAACAAGTCTGACAATCGACAATCCTGATGCTTTAGTGTTGGACCCTGGGTGCGGTTCTGGGTCATTCTTAGTTAAATCATATCATAAGCTTAGAGAATTAAATAAGATTCCTAAAATGAAAGGTCCCCTTAGTGAGACTTTTCATCAACAGTTATTAGATAAGTTATATGGGGTTGATATAAATCAGTTCCCAGCACATCTTTCTGTAATCAATCTTTCCATTCAAAATGCTAGAGCTAGAATTGATAAGGTAAACGTAATTGTTAAGGACTTTTTTGATGTGAAGCCTGGGCAAGCAACGCTTACGGGTTTTCAATCTTTCACAACAGGTGGTGAGGAAACTAAAATTAAATTTCCCCCATATTTTGACATTGTTGTTGCAAATCCTCCCTATATCCGTCAAGAACTTCTAGGAAAAAAGGAAAAGAAAAAAATCAAGGCGTTGATAGAGGATGAGTTTAAGGGTAAAGTCTTCTTAGGGACTCCCTCTAAGAAAGTTAAGAAGGCAATAATTTTAGATAAACAAAGCGACATATACATTTATTTCTTTATTCATGGTCTTGCTTTGCTTCGAAATAAGGGACATCTAGGATTTATTTCATCTAATAAATGGTTAGAAGTTGGTTATGGAAAAGCGTTTCAGAAATTCCTTCTTAGTAATTCTAAAATAGAATTTATTGTCGAGTTTGACAAGGCAGTCTTTCCTGATTTAGAAGTAGACACTACTGTAACGATACTTCAAAAAGAGAAGGATATAGAAATTAGAGATGAAAATTTTGTCAAATTTGTTCAAGTAAAGCGTTTCATCCCAATAGAGGAATTAACCTCAATAATATCTAACAAAAAAGAGAATTTCGAAGATGATTATCTAAGTTTAAGAGTCGTTAAACAAGGAGAATTAAAAGCAGGTAAATGGAATCTATATTTACGTGCTCCTCCCGTTTTTTTCAGTATAATTGAAAACAAAAAAGTCAAACCGCTGATAGAAGTAGTTGATGATATTCGTTTTGGAACTAAGACGGGATATGATAATTACTTTATTTTAACAAAGGATGACCTAGATGATTGGAAAATTGAAAAGAAGTTTCTAATGCCATGTGCACCCGCAGGAAAAAATATTGGGGGTCTTATTTTACGCTCTGATGATGTTGGTGATTATTTTCTTTGGGTACATAAACCTAAAACTAAGTTGAAAGGGACAAATGTTCTAAAATATATAAAATATGGAGAAAAACTTGAAGTTGAACCTAAAGCCCGTAGAAAAGACAGACCAAAACTCCCCAATGTTAAATCAATAAAGGGCCGTAAATTATGGTATAGTATCCCACAACTTCCTCTTCCTGTTGTGTTCTTTCCAATGTGGTTTCGATATAAATATAGGGCTTTCCTCAATGAAGCCAAATCTCATGGACATTCATATTGGAATTATATAATTACCCGTCCTGAAGATGCTGAATGTGTTGCAGCGCTTTTGAACTCAACGATGACTCAGTTCTTGCTTGAACTGTTCGGAAGGCAATATAGCGGAATGTTACATATGAAAGTGTATGAATTAAAACAGCTACCTATACTAGATTCAGCAAAACTAACTAAAAAACAGAAAGAAGATCTATCCATATTATTTAGAGTATTAAGTAACGCTATAGAGAATCGTATAGAAATAGAAGAGAAATGGAGTGGGCCGAAAATAAAGGACAAGAACCAACAAAGCCTATTCGAGTCCCAAATGAGAAAGGAAGTAGATGGGGCCAATAAAATCGAGGAAAAAGCTAGGCAAAAAATGGATGATTTCATCTACGATGTTTTGGGTTTAGGAAAAAGAGACCGAAAGCACATAAGTAAAGCATTGATAGAACTCAGAGAACTTAGAAAAATGAGAACTAGAGGCATATCATCTTGATTGTAAATATGCCTTAACTTGGAGAGTAAAATGGACAAATATCTAACCGAGCTGATAGTCGCAGGGGCAATCGGGATGTTGTTCTATGCCTAGATAATATGGGTGCTGCCGAAGTATGGGAAAGCCGTAGGAGGAGAATAATGGGGATAGAAGCAATAAAAGAAGAACTTGCTATGATTAGATTAATATTTGGATCAATAATAGTTATTGTATTAACAGCCGAATATGGAATCTATCAATCTCGTAATAATCCCTCTACAGTTTATTGGTTGTATCTTTTTATATTGCTATGGATAGTTGTCCTTTATTTTATCAATAGAAAATATCAAGAGAAGCTTGATGAATTAAAAAAATTAGAAGCTTGATAGTTATTTCTAATGTCTGTATATATTGGACACCCTACTTTGTGAACTACTGTATATACCAAAAGTATTATTACTCATTAAATTTTTTCTAGAGCAAATCTAAATTATAGTCTACTGTAAAATACTAAAATAATACCTTTCAATCCCTCTAATCAAAACAAGAATTTAATTTCCCCATTATAATGTTTCGCTCCCTCCTTCAAAGCCATATCAACAGCTTCTGGACTGCTCATCAGAAAAACAGTTCCGCCAACCACTCTCCTCTTCGTTATCGAATTCCTAAGGATGGACGCATATCTCTTTCTGGTCTCAACTTTTACCAGATAGCCTTTGTAGTCCTCAACCAATTTAGGAACGAATCCTTTCTTGTCCAAAAATTTAAAAACCTTGTTCCTAGTCCCAACATTATTGCACTCAAAGCGATGTCTCTGTTTATTGTAATATTCTGAGAGAATATCATACATCTCAATGTCAAAGAGGTGTTTGAAAACCCAGAGCTTTCCGACCTTGAATATGAGTATCTTCTCCTCCATAGATTGAATAGACATATCGTGGCATATTTAATTTTCATATGATTTATTACTAAAACAAAAGACTTTTCAAGATGAAGACATTAATCGGCTCTATGATAGGAATGAAAATTTTGCACATTATTTGCTCTGGCTCTAGAAGCGTGGGCAAAATAGAGATTCCTGTTTAAATCGATAAATAAAGCTTTAGGTGTGAACCACAATGAGGATCGCCGTCATTGACCTAGACAGATGCCAACCAAAGAAATGTTCTATAGAATGTGTGAAGTTCTGTCCAGGTGTCCGTATCGGAGATGAGACTGTGGTCTTCGAGGAGGGCAAGGCAAAGCCGACGATCTCAGAGGAGCTTTGCACCGGATGTGGCATCTGTGTCAAAAAGTGTCCTTTCGATGCAATATCTATAATAGGCTTGCCTGATGAATTGGAGCACGACCTCATACATCAATATGGTGAAAACGGATTCAGATTCTTTCGTCTACCTTATCCGAGGGAGAAATCCGTCAACGGCCTTATAGGACCTAACGCAATAGGCAAGACGACAGTAATAAGGATACTGTCGGGCGAAGTGATGCCCAACTTAGGTGAATATGAAGATGAAGTGGATGTTCTAGAATACTTCTCAGGCACTCAATTCTATGATTATTTTTCAGATCTTTATGAAGAAGAGATAAAGGCAGTTTACAAACCGCAGTACGTAGATCAGCTGCCCAAAATATCTAAGGGAAATGTCGGAAAACTATTGGAAAAGGCCGATGAAGGCGGTAGGCTGGAGAATGTTGTCGACGACCTTGAGCTCCAGGAGTCTTTGGACAACGACGTTTCCGAGGTTTCTGGTGGGGAACTCCAAAGGATTGCAATTGCCGCCACGCTATTGAAACAGAGCGACATATATGTATTCGACGAGCCCTCAAGTTACCTCGATGTCAAACAGAGATTAAATGTCGGAAAGATAATCCGGAATTTGGCTATTGAGAAACGTGTATTAGTTGTTGAGCACGATCTAGTGCTATTGGATTACCTTGCAGACTACGTCTCAACAATGTATGGGAAAGCCGGTGCATATGGTGTCGTTTCCCATCCGAGGACAGTCAGGGAGGGCATCAATGTGTATCTTACAGGATATCTAAGGGAGGAGAACATCAGATTCAGAAAAGTGCCCCTAAGATTTGAGGTTCGGCCCCCACCAAAAGGATGGTCCGCAGAAAAGCTTTTAGAATTTGAAGATCTGGAGAAGAGCTATAACGGCTTCGATCTAAAAGTCAAAGGAGGGATTATTAATGAAGGAGAAATTGTGGGCATACTAGGACCTAACGCAATAGGCAAGACGACTTTTGTAAAGATGCTCGCAGGCGCAATAAAGCCGGACAAAGGCAAAGTGGACACCGATATCAAGGTCTCCTACAAGCCCCAGTACATCAAACCAGAATTTGACGGTACAGTCTCCGAAGCATTGGGGAAGACCGTAGATGCTTTTGGATCCAAATTGTTCGATAAAGAGATAGCAAAACCTCTGGAGTTGGAGTATATATACCCGATGCCTCTTCAAGATTTGAGTGGAGGGGAGCTCCAGAGGGTCTCAATAGCCATGTGTCTGGGCCAAGAGGCAGATATTTACCTTTTGGATGAGCCTTCCGCTTACTTGGATGTCGAGCAACGCTTAAACTTGGCCAAGGTTATTCGAAGGTCGATTGAAAATAAAGGATCTGCTGGATTGGTCGTCGATCACGATATTCTCTTTACCGATCATATCTCCGATCGGTTGATGGTATTCGAGGGCGAGCCAGGGGTTTTGGGTGTTTCAACTTCGACTTTATCTATGGAAGATGGGATGAACAAATTTTTAAAAGAGGTAGGTGTAACTTTCAGACGCGACCCGGAGACAGGAAGGCCGAGGGCAAATAAGTTGGGAAGTCGAAAGGACAAGGAGCAGAAGGAAAAAGGGAAGTATTATTATTTGACTTTTTGAGGTTTCTAAGTGCTTCAGATAGGAGTTATAGGTAGCAGTTCGGCAGATGAAGAGCTTTACAAGATAGCCGAGACCGTGGGGGAGGAGATTGCCAGAGCAGGTTGTATCCTTGTTTGTGGGGGGTTGACAGGAGTGATGGAAGCTGCCGCAAAAGGTGCAAAGAAAATAGGAGGGCTTACCATCGGCATTTTACCAGGCCTACATAAAGAAGAAGCAAACAGATATATTGATGTCAAAGTCGTCACTGCCATGAGCCACGCCAGAAATGCGATTATAGCAAGGACTGCCGATGTTTTAATAGCAATTGGTGGAGAACTCGGAACTCTATCCGAGATATCTCTAGGCCTTAAGATAGGGAAGCCGGTTATTATTTTAAAAGATGGGGAAGGGATAGGAGAACTGATTAGAGGGGTAGATCAAAATCTTTACTTCTCAAAAACGCCGAAGGATGCTGTCAAATTGGCTCTTGAATTGGGAGTTGAAGGGTAATCCCGTCAAAATAAGAGCGTTTTTTTTACTGACCAAAAGTACAGGTTTGATTATGGTAAGCAGTATCTAGGTTATGTGGACTACACATAGCTCGTTATTCTAGCATCCTCCTATCTCTACTAGAAGAGAAAATTAATATAATATATGGGTGTTTGAAAGATATGGGCAAAACGGGATCGAAAAAATTATTAAAGTTAGCTGAAAAACACACCTTTTCTCTAGGCGTAAGGGATCTAGCTTCTACCTTATCCTATCAAAATATGATGTACGGATTAGGTAAGATGCTACATGTTTTGGGAAATGCTCTGTGTGTTTTTGGCCCAGATGCAACGATAACCCGCAATATCCAGAGATGGCAGAGCGGTTTTGGGTATGGGGCTGTGATAAGGTGGTTTGAAGACGACATCATGTTCCCGGAGATAATGCCCAATGGATGTGGGATGATTGTTGTCAAACTCGATGAGTTGCCCGAAAAAAAGGCGTTGTTTGAATCTGTATCCTATGTTGAAGATAATGAGATCAGATTGGATGGTGTACAACTGAAGCCAGACTTCGGCCATGGAAATCACTTTCTGGAATTTTATACGCCCCTGGAACTTTCACCAGAATTGGAGGATAAAATGCCCCCTGATTGTTATTATGCGGTGTTGCACTGTTCTTCTCCAGAGAAAAAGGACGATCTCTACGGCAAAATTGACGATGGAAATAAGGTTAAAACCCCCCTTGGACCTATCTCGGTTTTAGAGGGAAATGATGCAAAAGAATATCTTAAAACATGGAGGGACTTCGAGTCATTTTCCAAGAAAAGGAGGGAGGTCCTGATGAAGGCTTTATTGGAAAATAGCCAGACCATCATAAACAAGATACATCAAGGTGTGTTTGGAGACAAGGAAATAAGACTGGGATGTTACGATACCTTGGATACATCAGACGGCAATCCATACTTCCCAGTAACACTCAGATGGGATCTGCCCATGTACATGATAAAAGGAAAGGAGAATCTCACAAAAGAGTCGATAGCAAGGCTTGGCTTTGCCAAAAGGGCGGATAAACTTGGGCTGACCGAAGAATTGGAGTATGCAAATATACTGCCCCACGGTGGGGGTTACAGGCTGGACATCCCGTATTCTGAGACAGAAATTGTCAGGTCAGGCAACAGAAGGTATTTCATACTAAAAGAGCCAACAATAGATTTATTAGGTTCAGATGAAAAGAGCCTGCAAAGATACGGCGAGATAACATTCACGAATCCAAGGGAATTACCATTTGATTACAGAGGGAAAAATGTTATAGAGAAGAGCATAGAATATGATCTAGGAGTACCTATGGCAAAGTTTCAACCTCTAAAGACTCTAAAAGTGTAAGTGGTGGTAATATGTACGAAAGAAAATTGACAGATGAGGAAAAGGAATACCTGAAGCAGATTGTTGAGTTTGTCAAAGAGAAGCACGCAGGGAGCGAGGGACATGATTACTCGCACGTTCTGCATGTGACAGAACTTGCAATGGAGATCGCAGAGAAAATCCCTGAGAAGGCAGACCCTTTCTTGATAGCAACCGGGGCGTTGTTGCATGACATCGGAAGAGTCAACAGGGAATCAGGGACATTTCACGGATTGGAAGGAGCTGCAATAGCCGAGGAATATTTGGAGGCCACAGGGGTCGATTTTGAGACTATGGAGAAGATCACAAGGATTATTGTTCGACATACTCCTACTTCTATGATCCCTCCAGAGAGTATAGAAGAGAAGGCGGTCTTTGATGCAGATACTCTGGACAGGCAGGGATGGATGGGTGTATTAAGAGGTTTGCTAGGAAAGCGTGGCTCGATAGAGGAAATATTCGATTACGTTATAAAAAAGAGGAAAGCAGATTATGATAAGCTTAAGTTTGATGTGAGCAAGGAGATGGGCAAAGAGGATCATAAGGAACTTGAGTTTTTAGTTGACAGGATGGAAAAGGCCTTAGAAGAGAGGAAAAAAGAGTTGGAAATTATAGAATTTTTAGAGATGAAGAACGTTGTATAATCAGATACTCGGGACTGCCCACCCGAACTCCTCTTTTATTATCATAATGGCAGCCTGAGGAGGTATCGCCCCTTTTTCTGTAATTATCAAATCGACGTATTCGGGTGGCGTTACATCAAAGGCAGGGTTTCTTATTGTTACACCTTCAAATTCCTCAGGGTCCGCAACCTCCCCTGGGCTACGCTCCTCTATCTCCACAAGCTCCCCTACAAGTGTCTCCGGATGAAACTTATAAGTCTCCGCGGCTACCAAAAAGAGTACCCTGGCCTCGTCTGCGGCTAATGCTATCTGCGAAGTACCGATTTTGTTGACTACCGCGCCGTTTGAAGCTATGCTATCGGCCCCAACTATGACCTTGTCGATTTCCTTCATAAATGTCCTAACGGCAGAGTCTACTATCAACGTTGTCGGTATCCCTTCTTCTGCCAACTCTCTGACCGTTATATGTCCTTGGTATCTGGGCCTGGCCTCGGTTACAAACACCTTGATATCCTTACCCTGCTCCCATGCCGACTTGATGATCGAAATTGCGGCAGAGGAATTGCAGTGGGTCAATATGGTATCTCCATCACTAATTCTTCTTGCTCCTATCTCCCCAATCATAGCCAATGCCTTGTTGGAGTTCTCTACAAATTCATCTGCCGCGTCTTCAGCTGTTTTTCGTAGTGATTTTAGATCAGAGATATCGCCAGAATTGAGCTTGTTGGATATAAACCTTACAGCGTTGGGTAGCGAAACCGCAGATGGTCTTGCAGATATTAAGAGGTCTCCAGCTTCGGTTAGCTCTTCTAAAAACTCATCAACAGTTTTTGCCTTTGAAGTCTCTGCACAACTCTTGATGGCCATGGCGGCACTTCTACCAATCTTGCCCGCTCCCCGGATTTCCATGTTGCGTATCTTCTCAGCAGTTTCAACTACATTTTGACTGACCATAATACCCTCCTAATTTTAGTACCCATGGCTTATTAGGCTTATGGTACCATAATTTTATAAAAAGGCCACTAGGAGATAATCCTTCACCCACTACCTGGCGAAATAACAAACATCCTTTGTATCTATTTTTAGTTTGAAACGTAAGGTTTATTAGTCCACCTAATAGGGTCTATCTTACTATGGTAGCAATTAATTTTGTGCAAATGAAAAGGGGGCTACAACTATCTTAACTTTGGGCAATGGGATCGAGGTGATGGTAGAGGGAAAAGAAATGTATTTCGATCCCAAAAGGGTTACAGGCCTTTCTTTCATATCCCACGCACACTCAGATCACACCCCCAGGAGCTATAAAGGAGAAGTCATCTCCACAAAAGCCACTAGGAAGCTTTTGAGAAACTTTTCTGAAGAAGTAGATGGGGGCTTAGAATTTAATGACGAGGTCCAAATGGACGACATCAATATCAGGATTTTGGAATCAGGACACATACTCGGCGCTTCCCAGGTAATGATCGAAAACAGTTTTACCTTCACTTATACAGGGGATCTTGATGTAAATGGGGGATTGACAACCGGAAAAGCCGATATTCAAAAGTGCGACATCCTGATAATAGAATCGACATTTGGCAGCCCGTATTATCGTTTTCCAGAGAAGACCGAGGTTCTAAAGCATATGAAAGATTGGACAAACGACTGTTTTTCAAGGAACGTTACACCCATATTTATAGGCTACTCACTGGGCAAGGCGCAAGACCTGACAAAGGCCTTCTCAAAGGATTTCAATGTGGTAGTCCATCAGAAGATTTATGATTTCAACAAAAAGTACGAAGAGCTGGGGGTAGACTTAGGAGACTACTGGAGCTGTTCACAATTTAATGGTAGAGGCGATTATGTCCTTATCGTGCCTCCAGGTGTTAAAGAAGTAAAGACAGATTTCCTCAAGGAGTATTCCAAGGCCTTGGTATCTGGATGGGCCGTACATGGAGGAGCAAAATATAGGTATGGGGCTGATGAAGCATTTGCATTTAGTAACCATTCCGATTTCGAATCTTTAGTAAGTTATGTGGAGAGAGCGAGCCCACAGATAGTATACACGGTACACGGATTTGCCAAAGAGTTCTCAAATGAGCTCAATACAATGGGTTTTTATTCCCAGCCGCTAAAAAAAGGGGCCAATGGTTTACAAAAGAGCATCAAAGACTTTCTGTAAAAGCCCCACGGTAAAGGCCGTTATATTCGATATGGACGGTACCATCACAAAGTTCAATTTAGATATCGATGGAATCAAAAGGGAGATCTTGGGCGATGATTATAATGGCACGCTTTTGGAGGGCATAAACAAACTCAAGGGCGAAGAGAGGGAAAGGGCTGAAGATACTCTGATTAAGAAGGAAATATCGGCTGCCAACAGAACCGAGCTGAACAAAGGCGTCGAGGAACTATTGGATTTCCTCCAGAAAAAAGGGATAAAAAAAGCATTGGTTACACGCAACAATAGGAGATCGGTTGAAGTGATCTTCAAGAGATTTGGATTAAGTTTCGATGTCGTTGTTTCAAGGGAGGACGCACCGCCAAAGCCTGACAAGGCCCAATTAAATGCCGTGCTTATGGGTCTCGGCGTCGACAAGGAAGATACAATATTTGTTGGGGATCACCCCATGGACCTTGAAGCAGGAAGGAGAGTAGGTATAAGAACGGTCCTCATCAAGAACAGGTTTTCTCAAAACAGCCTTAAAGAGGCCGATTTCGTCATTGAAAGAATGGATGAAGTAATTGATGTAATCAATGACAATTTTTTTCACAAACCTTGCAGTCATTTGGAGAAAGAGAGATGAAGGTCATTGTAACCTCCCAGAAAGATATAGCCGGAGTTAATGTTTACACCGATCTTGTGGGGAATTTTGATTTTAAAGAAGAAGCATTTTTTGAAGGAAAGCCCACATACAAAAGGAAAAACGTTTTGCTCATATCAACAGGGAAGGGCCAAGTCTTTGCAAATCATCTGGACAATTACTTCGATGCGGATTACTATGTATTTGCATCGAGGCATAAGAGCGCTTCTGGAGAGAAAACCCTAACAGTACATGTGCCTGGAAATCTCACAAATGAGGCGAAGGTTGGGGGCAGACCCAAAGACCTTGCCTATTGCAATGCAGATGCCATGAAGGTTGCTCTCATGGAGCTGAAAAAGGAAAGAGACGAATTGGGATTAGATTACAAGGTCTCCCTGGAGGTTACACATCATGGTCCGAGCGAACTGAAAAAGCCAGTGATATTCGTAGAAGTCGGAGGCAGTCAGGTCGAATGGAACGATGAAAATGCTGTCAGAGCAGTTGCTAGGGCATCTCTTAAGGCAGCAGAGAATGTTGAAGTGTTCAAGAAAGGGATAGGGATCGGAGGTGGGCACTATGCACCAAGACATACCATGCTCGTTTTAGAGTCACAAGTTGCAATAGGCCATATAATTCCAAGCTATGCCATTGATTCCATCGACAAGATTATATTCGCCGAAGCCGTCAGGAAGACAGATGCTGCCTTTGGGTTTTTGGACTGGAAGGGTATGAAGAAGGAGCAGCGAGAGAAGGTGCTCTCACTTTCTAAAATGTGTAACCTTGAAGTGAAGAGGGGCAGGGATTTCAAGGTCCGATCAAAGATTATAGGATTTAAAGAATTCACAATCGATGAAGTTCTATTCAAGGAAGCAGTGAAGCTTGAGAGCAACAAGATCAGAGATTTCGTTGTCAAGGAAGGGGGGATGCCCATACAAGATGAGCATGGACGTTTGGAGAATAGATTTAGGGCCAGAAAGGATATCCGCACCCAACTAGTTGAAAAATGCGCGGAAATAATCTCTAAAAATCTTGACCTGAGGATAGAAGATAAAGGTATTTTTGTCTTAGAAAAGAGGTTCGACCCAAAGACTGCGCAAGCGCTGGGCATAAAACCCGGGCCGCTGTTCAAGAAACTTTCTGACGGCATTGAGGTAAAGATAGATGACAGAGTCATTAAGCCCGAAGATGTAATAAGGCAAGAGAAGAGATCATTAGATATCAAGGATGAAGCTACAGTAAAAATGTTAGAAGAGAAAATATTTAAATAAGTGGAGTTAGATTCTTGATGTTACCAAAGGTAGAAGACAACAAGTTGGAGAATTTTGTAGGTGAGGTAATGGAGGAAGGTAATATAGGAGGACCAAGGGGGGTCGTCTCAAAAGAAAGGATAGATGCTGAGCTTGAAGATCTGCTCTCCAAGGTGAGGGCAAGGATCGTAGTCATCGGCGCAGGGGGTGCAGGTTGCAATACTATTAATAGGCTTAAAGAGGTGGGGATAGGAGGAGCTCAGGTAGTGGCTGTAAATACCGATGCTCAGGATCTTCTTTACACTACTGCTGATGAGAAGGTATTAATCGGGAAGAAGCTGACAGGTGGATTGGGGGCAGGGAGTATACCGCAAATTGGAGAAGAGGCTGCAAAAGAAAGTCAGAGTGATTTGAAGGCAGTCATTCAAGGCGCGGACATCATTTTCTTGACATGTGGATTAGGTGGTGGAACCGGCACGGGTAGTCTGCCGATTATTGCAAGCATCGCAGAGAGGGTCGGCGCCCTCACGGTTGCCATCACAACCTTTCCATTCACCATGGAGGGGATAAGAAGGAGGGAGAACGCGGAGATGGGCCTTGAGAAACTAAGAAACGAGGCGGACACAGTAATAGTCATACCCAACGACAAGCTTCTTGAGATTGCGCCAAGACTTCCATTATCAGCAGCGTTCAAGGTGGCCGACGAGATCTTGGTTAGAGCGGTAAAAGGGATCGTGGAACTTATAACAAAACCAGGCCTAATAAACCTGGACTTCGCAGATGTAAGGGCGGTAATGGAAGGAGGAGGGGTGTCAATGATGGGGATGGGTGAGAGTGATTCTGAGAATAGGGCTGTCGAGTCTATAGAGAAGGCGATAAATAGTCCGTTACTTAGTGTCGATATAACTGGGGCAAAGGGCGCTTTGGTAAATGTAGTGGGCGGAGATGATCTGTCTCTGGCAGAAGCGGAGAAGGTTGTGGAGGTAGTCTCCCAGAGGCTGGATCCCAGGGCAAACATAATATGGGGGGCTCAGATCGATCCTGATCTAAAGGGTCTTTTGAGGGTCATGCTGGTCATCACTGGAGTAAGATCGAAACAAATTTTAGGTCATGAGGGGGCTATGCCAGTAGAAATGGCCGAACCCGAAGAAGAATACAGCTTAAAAAAGGAGCTCGGCATAGATTTCCTTGATTAGATTCAGTGTTTAAGATGAAAGAGCTTATTACTAAGACCCTAAGAGATTGGGAGAGGGTCATAAAGCTTTCTAGAAAACCTAGGAAGGACGAATTCATTATGATATCCAAGGTTACAGGCTTGGGTATGCTAGTTGTAGGCGTTATTGGATTTACCATACGTATGTTAATTACGTTATTAAGCTGACAGACCGGCTTTGCTCCTTTATTCTTATATTTGGGTGTTTTTCGCTTATTTTAAGAGCAGAATAATGATTTTAAGAGCAGATGTAATTCTGATGATTAACGTCATAAAAGTCTCAATAATAAAAAATAAAGGTTCCGTTGAATTTTTAGGTACCGACCATTTAACACCTTTTTGAAAAGCCCCGCAGATTTAACACAACCAAAATTCGATAGGTTTAAATAAGTTTATATTTAAAGTCAGTTAAAAGACATGAGTGAATCAAATCAAAAATGAGGGTGAAATAGAGGGAAGGAACTAATTTGACTAAAGCGCGTTTTTACATCAAAGACAAAGTTCAAGATGTTGGTTATAGATCTTTTGTAATGCAGAAGATACTTGAATCACCACTGAAAAAAGGGATTGCAAAGAATCTCCCTGATGATAGGGTTGAGGTCTTATTGGATGGAAATAAAAAAGACATTGAAAGATTGGTTGATGCTTTGAAGAAGGAAAAGCCTGAATTGGCCGAAAACCCCACCATGTCCGAGATAGATTACAAAGTGGAGATCACTGTACCAGAAGTGATGAGGGCATCACAATCGTTGGTGTTGGAGCAGTTTGGAAAAGGTATTGTTGTGCTTGATGCAATGCCGGAGAGGATAGCGAAAGAACTTAAAAAAGTCTTGAAACCTTAACCTTTTTCAACCAACTGAAGCCCCCTGCTTATGATTTTAAGAGCAACTTTTCTATTTTAAGAGCAAACATTAATAAAGGAGCAAAGCCTGACAGACCGGAAAATTAATATATGAATAGCAAAATAGGGGTAAATTCTATTTTTCTCTACTCTTTGAGGAAGATTACAAATGGAAGAATCTGAAGAAGGCAAATTTTATGCTGTAAGGACTACGATAGGTCAAGAGAAGAGCGTAGCGGATAGGCTCTTTCATAAAGTAGAAAAGGAAAAGGAGAGGGGCAAGGCCGATATCTACTCAATCTTGGCGCCACCTTCTTGGAGGGGCTATCTGGCGGTAGAGGCCATTAATAAGACCGAGGTAGAGAAATCTTTATACGGTATTACTCATGTACGGGGTGTTGTGGAAGGGGAGTTAAAATTTGAAGAGATTGAGCAATTTTTAGAGCCAAAATCTGCAGTCGCCAAGGTAGATATTGGTGATATTGTGGAGCTTACTTCTGGGCCTTTCAAAGGGGAGAAGGCCAGGGTAGTTAGGGTGGATGTCAACAAAGAAGAGAGCACTGTCGAGTTATTTGAGGCGACCGTGCCCATACCTTTAACGGTCCGGGGGGACAATATACGGGTGATTAGAAAGGGGGGAGAGGACTGAAGCAGACCATTGAGGCCTTAGTGGAAGGAGGCAAGGCATCTGGGGGACCACCACTAGGTCCAGCATTGGGTCCTGCGGGTGTAAATGTGACTGCGGTTGTCAATGCGATAAACGAAAAGACCAAAGATTTCGAGGGGATGAAGGTCCCTGTCAAAGTAGTTGTAGATCCCGCGAGTAAGGTGTTTGAGATCGTTGTGGGCAGCCCTCCAACAAGCGCTGTAATAATGAAGGAACTCGGGGTCGAAAAAGGGTCTGGTGAGGCAGGCACAAATGTGGCCGCTGATCTCCCTTTGGCAACCGCCATTAAGATTGCAAGGATGAAGAGCGATTCCCTTCTCGCTACTGATCTGAAAAAGGCTACAAAAGAGATCCTCGGCACATGTATCTCTATGGGAATTACTGTCGACGGTAAGGGTGGCAAGGATGTGCAAAAGGAGATAACCGAAGGTTTACATGATGACTTATTCAAGGAGGATTAAACATGGCTATTACTACAGAGGCTATTACCAATGCTGTAGGAGAGGTCAGGTCCAGGACAAAGAAGCGAAACTTTGTCCAGAGCATAGACCTCGCGATAAATTTGAAAGACCTGGATATGAACCGGCCAGAGAATAGAATAGATGATGAATTAGTTTTACCTCATGGGAGGGGGAAGGCGGTCAAGATAGCTCTCATTGCAGAGGGGGAGCTGGCCCACCAAGCAAAGAAGTTGGTGGACAGAGTAGTGGAAAAAGATGAGCTTGAAGAACTTGCAAAGAACAAAATAGAGGCAAAGAAGATGGCCGAGGAGAATGATTTCTTTATCAGTCAGGCAAATCTGATGCCGACTGTAGGGCGCTTTTTGGGACCAGTTCTTGGACCCAGAGGCAAGATGCCTAAACCCGTGCCACCCACTGCAAATATCAAACCACTCGTTGCCCGGTTGAAAAAGACGGTAAAGATCCGATCAAGGGACAAGGCCACATTTCATTTGGGAATAGCTACAGAAGGGTTGAAAGACAATGAGATTGCAGATAACATAGGGGCAGTTTTGAGGTTTTTGGAGAACAAACTGGAAAAGGGTTCCCATAATATCAAATCAATCTATCTATCACCGACTATGGGCCAAAGCGTTAGGATAGGAGAGAAATAAATGGCACACGTAGCCGAATGGAAGAAG
>JBHICB010000003.1:0-22794 GCA_046759365.1 Hydrothermarchaeales archaeon (SeqCode) | reverse complement strand
CATCCTTTTAACGGTCGAGTCCCTGGCAACTATCACCACGAGGATGTCTCCAATTTCTTTGGCCCTTTCCAATATGAAGCCGTGGCCGGGATGGAGTATATCGAAGACGCCGCCACATACCACTATCTTTATTTTTCTCCTCCCACTTTCGGTTAAACGGTATCCGTTTTCAATGTTTTCTATAAGCTCTTTTTTTAAAAGAGCGTTTATGACAGTTATAATGTCTTGATCCTGTAACTCTTTTTTTAAGCCGTTCTCAGTGGCAACTCCATAATTGAATTCAAGAAGCCAGACGGCTTTGAGAGCTTCCTTCAAAATGATCACCTAATTAAAGTAAAAATAGGGTTTAAAAGATAAATGTTGGGTTTGAATGTTAGATAATAACACCAAGATTTACAAATTTCGGGATACTACAAAAAGCCTAGTTTAGATAAAGGTTTTATATGCACTCTAGCAATTCTAAGCATAGTGCTAGAGGAGTGAGGATTATAGATGGCCAGTGGATTAAATGTTCCTTTTAGTGGGGATTTGTTTTCGCAGCATTTTCTTATAAATAGACTCCCGCATGGTGCATATTGGTCCAGGATCGAGGGAGACTCCAGGAGGGCTTTTGAAGAGGTAAAGGAACTCTGCTACCAGTATGCCGATACTATTGAAAAATGGGATGAGGACCAGCTTGAGGAGGATTTTTTAAAACCTATCCTTAGGATTCTTGACCATGTTTATGATGTTCAACCGCGAGTCATATCTGATAAAGGAATTGATTATAAACCAGATTACGCGTTATTCGATAGCCAGGAAAAGAAGGAGAAGGCTAAAGAATTCCGGAGTGTTAAAGAATCTGATGCTTACTTTAGGATTGCTAGTGGAATAGCTGAGGCAAAGAAATGGAATCTCTCCTTAGATGGGGGGCGGGGTGAGAATCCTTCAGTCCAGTTAAAGAAGTATCTTAAAATAACAGAGATTCCCTGGGGGATTCTGACCAATGGAAGGCTTTGGAGGATATACTCAAAAAAGGTCGGCTTTTCCTCCAATGTCTATTATGAAATAGACCTTCCAAAACTGCTTGAGCGGGGGGATGAGGAAGGCTTCAAGTATTTTTATGGGTTCTTCAGCCACGCAGCGTTCAAACTTGACGGAGAAGCATGTTTCCTTGATAGGGTCTATGAAGAGAGTATAAAGTTCTCAAAGGAACTGGAGGATGATTTAAGGGACAATGTTTATGAGGCCCTGAAGCTGATTTCTGAAGGTTTCATCCAGAAGAATCCAGGCCTTAGAGACGATTTAGAGCATGCTAGGACAAACACTCTCATCTTTCTTTATCGTCTGCTTTTCATATTCTATGCGGAGTCAAGGGGTCTTCTGCCGTTAGATAATGAGGTCTACAAGGGCTACAGCCTAGAGAGTATCAGGGAGGAGATTGCAGATAAAAAAGACAGGGGTGAGTCGATTACTCTGACCCATAACTACTGGGATCGTTTAAAGCATCTTTTTGATCTTCTCGATCGTGGGAGTAAAGAAGTAATTGGCGAAAATTACGATTTTATTCCGCCTTATAATGGGGGATTGTTTAAGAAAGATCTCTATCCGTTCTTTGATGAAAATGAGCTTCTTGATAATTATCTTGCTGAGGGGATAGAGCTTTTATCAAGGCGGAGAGGTGAAGGTGGGAAGGGGTATGTTGATTATTCTTCTCTAAGTATCAGGCATCTGGGTTCCATATATGAGGGGCTTCTTGAGTACAAGCTAAGGTATGCAGAAACTGACCTTGCAATTGAGGTTGATAGGGGTAAGGAGATCTATCGTGAGGCAGAAGAAGGGGAAGAAGTAGCTGTGTCTAAGGGTGATATATACCGCGTTACTGATAAAGGTGAGAGAAAGGCGACAGGCTCCTATTACACGCCTGATTATATTGTGAAATATATTGTGGAGAATACTGTAGGTCCAATAGTGGATGAAAGAATAGATAAAGCTGAGAAAGAGAGTAAAGAGGTTGTAGATTATCTATTGGGGATAAAAATCCTTGACCCGGCCATGGGTTCTGGGCATTTCCTTGTTGAGGCCACAAATTTTCTGTCCCATAGGATAATTGAGTACATGCAGGATAGTGGGAGCTATGAAGAGATACCTGATCTTAATGAGATGAAACGCAAGGTTGTTGAAAAGAGTATCTATGGCATTGATATGAATCCCCTTGCTGTGGAGCTTGCCAAGGTCTCACTCTGGCTGGATACCGTGTCAAAGTATAAAGCTCTTTCATTTTTGGATCACCACCTTCAGTGTGGGAATTCTTTAATCGGGGCAGGCTTTGAGGACATAATCAAGGCTTTGCCAACCAAGAAAAGAAAGAAAATGAAAGGTGGAGATAAGATCTCGTCACAGATTACGTTGTTCGGGAGCGAGTTTAGTTCTGCAGTAAGAGATATGATAAAAAAGAGGATGGAGATTGAAAGCTTACCTTCAGACACTGCCATGGATATGAGAAAAAAGGAAAGACTTCATGAGGAGACTAAGGTTTTAACGCAGAGATTTAAAGAAATACTTGATATTCATACAAGTCAGTTCTTTGGAAACAAAGCATCGCCTGGTGAGTTCTACAACCTAATAGTTTATATTAAATCCGACTCTGGAAAATGGGGGCTTTTTAAAAGAAAAACTTGGTTCCAAGATGCTATGAAAATATCGAAAGAGAAAGAATTCTTTAACTGGGAACTTAGTTTTCCAGAGATATTTTTTGATGAATATGGTAGCATGAAGGACAGTCCAGGGTTTGATGCTGTCATTGGGAATCCGCCTTATATAAACTTAAATTGGATCTCACCAAAAATAAGGTGGGTATTAAAAGATCTTTTCCCAGATTTATGGATGGGTCAAGCAGATTTATATTATTTCTTTATAGGTCAAAGTTTGAATAAATTGAAGAACTTAGGTCAATTTAGTTTCATCGTATCACGATATTTTATTGAATCACATTTTGCTGCAGGATTAAGGAGTTTGATAGCAAAAGAGTTTAATTTACAAAAAATAATAGATTTTAGAAATGAGGAAATATTTCCAGAAATTGGAATCGACTCAGCGATAATTCATATAGAAAATTCAAATCCCAAGGAAAAAAGTGCTCAAATTTTTTATCCAAAGAAAAATTTTGATGTTTCTAAGCCTATAGAATTCCAAATTAAATTAGTGTCAGAACTTACTTGCGAAGAACAAAATAAATCGCCTTGGTCAATACTTACTTTCGATGAAAGAAGACTTTTAGATAAGGTTAAAAAACATTCCTATCTGTTGAAAAAAGAGTTTGTAGCAGGTAAAGGCTATGAAACGGGATTAAATGATCTTTATACAATAACTAAAGAAGAAATAAAAAAATATAATTTGAAAAAAAATCAAGTTAGGCAAGTTGTGAGTAATTCAGAGATACATAGTTATTATTTTTCTCCTTTGACAAAGTATTGGATATATTTAGAAGATACCAATGAAGAAGAATTTAAAAATAACAAAATTCTTTACAATCTTTTTTTAAAAAATGAAGATCGGCTTAAAAATCGATTAGCGTATAAACGTGGCGACTGTCTCTGGTATAGATATAATTATCCACGATATATTAAAGAATTCCATAAGCCAAAATTGATGACATCCTATCTTTCAGAGAAAAATGCATTTCAATTAGATGAAAAAGGTAGGATATTAGGATCAACTGATGTCTTCATTATAGCTCCTCAAAATAAACCAAAAGAAAATTTGAAATATCTTCTAGCTATTTTAAATTCGAAATTACTAACTAGGATTTATAGGTTTTATGGAAAACTGAGTGGTGGCGGGGTTTATAGTTATTCAAAACATTCTCTGAACCTCTTACCAATTAGGAATATTAAATTTGATACAAATAAAAATGTACGAAGCCAGCTTTATGAACAACTAATCCGATTATTCAAAAATTTCGATTGTGAGCAAATTATGGAAGTAGTAGAGAGTTTAATACCTATAGATTCAAAAAGAAATATCGTCATTGAACAAGAGAAATCTGATGTAGTTCACGACTTCCTCGCCTTTCTTGCAGAGCAAATGATCGAGATGAAGAAAAAGGAGCACAAGCTTGATGGCGCTTTAGACTTGTTCAAGTACTTGCCTTTTGACCTTCAGGTTCAAAAATTCCGTTGGTTATTTGATGAAGAGATCAAGTATGGAAGAGTCATCAACAATGAGATTCTAAAGAAGTTTCATGACCTTAATGATTTTTGGCTGGAGAAAGAGGGAGATGAATGGATACTTATGGCCGAGTTAAAGCTAAGAGATGATCAAAACCCCAAGAACTTTCTAAAAGAGGGCAGCAAAATCAAAAAAGAGTGGCGCAAACTTTACGCGTTTGACATGGACGATGAGAAGGCAGAATATTATAAGGCAATTTTTGAGAACTTATTCAAGTTCGAAAATTCAAAGATACCAAGCGGATATAAAAAGAGGGTGAAGGAAAAACTTTTCCAATCCCAACTGCCTGTTTTCGATGAAGACAAAGGCAAAGCCATAGCTCCATACTTAGAGATATATACGGAGTTATAAAAACTCGTGTAAAATATAAAAAAAACCGACTGGCTTATTGACCAGATAGTATACAAGCTCTATGGTCTTACTGAGGAAGAGATCAGGATTGTTGAAGAATTAGCTTAGACAATGATATGTGATGTGGAAAAAAAGATAAAAGATGTGACACAGAGGAATGGATATACGAACTTAAGTTTGGATATAAGAAGTTAAGTGAAATGTCTGCCGTCGCCCTCAATAAGAGGTGTAAGAAATGATGGAATCCGAAGAAATAATAAAGAAAATAGAAGAAAATATAGACAAGATAAAGAGATATGGCGTCAAAAAGATAGGATTATTTGGTTCGTATATCAGAGAGGAGCAAAAAAAGGAGAGCGATATAGACATCTTGGTTGAATTTGAAAGAGGCAAAAAAACTTTTGATAACTATATGGATCTCAAATTCTTCTTGGAAGACCTATTCAATCATAAAGTAGACTTTGTAATTGCTGAAGCCATAAAACCCGACTTAAAACCATACATTTTGAGGAGTGTAAAATATGCCACGGGAGTATAAGACGTATCTTAAGGACATACGTGAGGCAATACGCAAGATTGAGAAATACACGAGAGATATTACGCCACACCAAGAAAAAGAGTTTGATATAATATGTATGTGGTTAAGTCTAAAAACAATGTGCTAATCAGATTAACAGAGGAGAGATGGTTTCATATTACAGAAGAGCACTCAGAGATGGCAGGTTATTATTTTGAAGTCCTTGAAACATTGGAGGATCCAGATGCAATTTATGAAGGTAAAGCTGGGGAATGTATAGCAGTAAAAGGAATAGAAAAAGACAAATACATTGTGGTGATATATAGAGAATTAAGTAAAGAAGATGGGTTTGTGATTACCGCCTTCTTAACGAGGCGGAGAAAACAGCTTGAAAAGAGGAGAAAGATATGGAAGCGGTAGAGGTAAAAAAGATATTAACCTTTGTACCAGAGTTGTTGAAAGTTCCACATTCAAGGGTTTGGACATCATATGATAAGGGAGCCGATGTCTTATACATTAACTTCAAAAAGCCAAGCCACGCTGATGATTCTGAGCTCACGGATGACGATGTCATAATCAGATATGAGAAAAAAGAGATTGTAGGAATCACCGTACTTAATGCAAGTAAGAGGAGAACAGGACAACATGGGCACGGCGTATAACAAAGTGGGTTTGGCTCCGCTACGTTTCGCCCAATTTGCCATCGGCAACGTCGTATATGCTGGAAACGCTATACGCAATTAATTTCCGGGGCGCATTTAGAATTTCAAAACTATTTAAGAACATGGCCCAATAATTATTAAGAGATGATCGCTTTAGTGGTAAAAAGTGTACGAAAGGAAGAAAAGATATATGGTGAGGACGGCTATTCACCATGGGATGAAAAGAACGGCGAAATAGGATAAAATACGGATTTGGCAATAATATATTAGGTGACTGAAAGAAAAGGGTGTTTACCCTTCCGTTCTTGATAATAAAATTAGGGCGTATGGCGTGTCAAAGAAAACCGGAAGAAATGCTCCGTGTCCGTGTGGTAGCGGAAGGAAATATAAAAAGTGCTGTTGGGGGAGAGATAAAATAGATGACAGAGCCCTTCCAAGCGATCTACTTGATTATGCTGCAGATTGGATCTTAGGGCAGCCAAAAATGAAGGATGAATTTGAAAAAGTTTTGAAGAAACATGTGAAAGATGATACTATTACTGATGTTCAGATGGGCACTATTATGGATGCTTTTATCTTTGATCACAAGCTTTCGAATGGGAAGACACCTTTTAGATATTTTTTGGATAATGCAGGGTTATCACCCAACGATTATTCTACTTACAAAGGATTTGAGAACAATGTATTCAGTATATTTGAGGTGTTGGAGGTATATAGAGGGCAGGGAATCAAGTTACAGGATCTTATATGGAATAAAGAATATTTTGTAAGAGAGAAAAAAGGTACATATCAAGTGAAACCAGGATATATATTATTTTGTAGAGTGACACTATTCAGATCATATTTTGTTATCATAACTCCCGCCCTGGAGGCATGGCCACAGGATGCAGGCTACTTAATAAAAAGAAAACTCAAATATACGCGCTCAGATTTACAAAAAAGAGGCATGAACGCATTTGATACTCTGAGTGTCATGGAGAAGTCTAAAGACGAGCCGAAAAACCTCGATGAAATCAAAAAGGCGTTGAAGAAGAAATTGAATTCGTTGGGCATTGAGATCGATTTTAGGGGTTTAAATCGAAGAATCAATGAAAGTGATGATCCGATGGAGGCATTTCCGGAAATTTATGGATTTAACTTCCCATCAAACGATGATTACAAGGAAACAATTGATCTTCTTCTACTTCTCTGGAACAAATATCCAAGAAGAGAATTTAAAGGGGAACCTCCTGAGGAAGTCGGGTCTATGGGGCCGAAAGAACGATCATTGCTCTCCGATTTATTGGATGAAACTATGGGGAATATAGATCCAGATGATTATTCCTCTAAAGATGAAGCAGAAGAGGCAATTGACAAATTCAGGGGCAAGTGGCTGAAAACTCCTCAAAAGGAACTGGATGGAAGAACTCCGATGGATGTCATCCTCGAAGAACGCAGAGAACTGGGAAATCCAAAGAAAGATTTCACATTTCACATTAAACTTGTGGCTCTAGAAGACTATGATGAAAATAAAGCTGAGAGATTCTACATGGAAGGCATTCAGGCATATAAACAGGGTGTGTTGGTAAAAGCTGCAGAACTCTTTGAAGAAGTAACGGATATGTATCCTGAAAACTATAAGGCATGGGGAAATCTCGGCAACTGTTTTGCCTTTCTTGGAGATAAAAAGAAAGCGATTAAATGTTATGAAAAAGCACTTTCCCTTGAGCCTGGTTATGAATTTTCCAAGAAAAATTTAGAGCTGATTAAAGGCAGGACAAAAGATCAGCTCGCTACCATGGGTGTACTTGGAGCGCTACACGCCCTTATGCATGACTTTGATAAAAAGAAGAAAGTTGAGGAAATAGATGTCTGGAAGGAAATAGACAGAGAAATAAAAAATGCTGGTAAACACAAATAAAAATGCAATCTCGCCTATCCACGGCTCTCCGCTCCCTACAGGTCACTTTGGGACTATCGCACTTACATAACACGGTGTATGCGGTTCGCACCTTCGCTACTTACCAAAATTCCGATATATGCAAGCTGTTAGGCGAAATCGGAAGCAAAAGTTTGACATTGAGAGAATAGATATGCCCACAGACATTAGAAAGATTATGAACGTAAATTAATAGGTGGTGGGACTCTGAGAATTAAAGAAATTGAGCTAACAGAAGAGGACGTGAAAACACTCATAGCAAAATTAGTGATTAACGATAAAAAACAAGTGAAGATAAATGATATGGCCGATTATTATGACCTATTTTTTGCCATAGAAAATACTACTATGTTGTATTGGGAGTCCCATACAGACATGACCGATAAGGATGTCATAAATGCATTCAATAGATTGCTTCGGGATTTTGATAATCAAAAAGAAAGAACATTAGCATCAGAAATATCAAAGGGTATAAAAGCAATTTTGATCTTGAGAAAAAATGATAAGAAGGGAGATTATACCTTTGGGGAAATTGTCTCGTGCATTATTTTACTCATGAAAATTGCTAAGGAACATCAAAGTTCTGATGGTATAGGATATTTAAAATGGATTAAAGCTTTTTTTGAAAGGAGAATGCCGCTGACTGAAGAAGAAATAATTGAATATATATTTCAAAACGAAACATGAAGAATTACACAGTAAAAAAATAAGTGTATTGAAGATGTGTATATCGAAAAACAAAGGGCCTTTTATCCACAACTCTTCGGTCGCAACGTTTTTTATCATCAAAACGTTAGGCGAAAACAGGATTGCATATATAGGAGGATTACGATATGGTATCGATGACTCAAGATCGTTTTAACTTGTCGATTAATAGATATCCGCTTGACGATTTCGAGGGTTTCACGCCTAATGAGATGTATAGTCTTTTATACTCAACGTATGATGAAAAGAAATCGCCCTTAATATTGGGCACAGAGATTGATGAACGATTAATCTGTCAAGCAGAATTTTACAATCACATTATACAGTATTTAGATATGTTGAGGGAACAACAACCATTGAGATTAACCCAGAGAGGAAATCTACCGAGAAAATTTTGTAGAGAACTTTGTGATATGGATATCCTGGAGGAAGATAGAGTTGCATTTAAGAACCGTCCTATTATAAAAGAAGAGGATTCTTATTACATCCATCTCATAAACCTGTTCACACAGTTAATCGGATTTACAAAGAAAAGACATGGGACAATATCGTTGACCAAGAAATGTGAGAAATACCTTGATAAGAATTCTGCTTCTGAACTTTATCTATACCTATTTTCAGGCTATACAAGAAAATTCAATTGGGGTTATTCTGATCGTTATCCAGAATCCTGGATTATTCAGGGGGGATTTGGATTTTCAATATTTTTGCTTCAAAAATACGGTGATAAAGCAAGAGAAATAAAATTCTATTCAGATAAATATTTACGAGCATTTCCATCTGCAATAGAAGAATTTTCTGGCACTTTATATTTGGGCAGCGAGGATGAATTTCGCAGATGTTATTATTTAAGAGTGTTTAGGAGATTTCTAAAGAGATTTGGATTGATCGAAATAGAAGAGGACCCCTCTTTCATTTCAGCAAATCACACCATTATAAAAAAAGAGCTACTAGATCAGACAATCAGGTGGAAAATCCTATGACAATCCCCCGACACCATATTATAACAGAGAACATCCGGCTCCACTGCGCTTCGCCCAAATCCAACCTGACGGCTGGACTTCAGATACGCTCGAAATGTTATTTGCTCAAAATAATTTTGTGACTCTACAAACAAAGCCACCAACAAAAAACTATAAAAGCCATTATCTCCAATCTTTTTTATTTAGACCATCGGTATTTGAGGCAAGGCCATGGACTTTAAAGGAAGAGATATCATCTCCATAAGGGACCTGAAAAAAGGGGAGATCAACCACATTTTAAATGTCTCACAGGATATGGAAAAGAAGATGGGGCAAAAACTGAGTTTGCTGGAAGGCAAGATACTTGCCTGCCTCTTCTTTGAGCCAAGCACCAGGACAAGATTATCCTTTGAAACAGCCATGGAGCGGATGGGAGGCGATGTAGTGGCAACCGCAGATTCAAAGACCATGTCCACAGCCAAAGGCGAGACCCTTGCCGACACCATAAGGACTGTGGAAAGCTATTCGGATGCAATTGTCATAAGACATCCGCAAGAGGGCTCAGCAAGACTTGCAGCCGAGGTCTCAAAAAACCCGGTCATAAACGCAGGTGACGGCTCAAACCAGCATCCCACACAGACCCTTTTAGACCTATACACAATTAAAAGGGAGGCAAAAAAGCTTGCAACAAATATAACCCTCGTTGGAGATCTAAAATACGGTAGGACCGTCCACTCCCTGGCATATGCCCTTGCCATGTTCGGCGCAGACATAAGTCTGGTTTCGCCAAAAGGGTTGGAGATGCCGGAAGAAGTTTTAACAGATATCAAAGATTTCGGGGCAGAGGTCTCTGTCAGCAACAGCCTTGATGAAATAATTCCTCAAACAGACGTTTTGTATGCGACAAGGATTCAAAGGGAGAGGTTTCCAGACCCCGAGGAATATCAGAAGGTCAAGGGGGCTTACAAGATAACCTTGGAGACCTTAAAAGAGGCAAAAGACAGTCTTATCATCTTGCATCCCCTGCCAAGGGTAGACGAGATCTCCCCTGAGGTAGACAATACAAAACATGCAAAATACTTCGCCCAGGTCTCATACGGCGTCCCGGTCCGAATGGCCGTCTTGGGTCTTATCTTTGGAGTGCTCTGATCTAAGGTCAGCAAGTTGTGTTTGAGAATCTCTGTGTAAGTGGAAGAGGTAACCCAAAGAAGAGGTTGAAACCAATAATAATGCCAGCAAAATTAGAATTGCCTTTTTATACATCCTAACAGCGGCATTCCTTTGAGTCATTGCCATACACCTCTTTTTATGGAACCCAGTCTTATTTTTGCATTCATCGAATAAAAACAATTATATCTAAAAAGCGGGATTTATAACCTATGCCAAAGGATATCAAGGTTAAGAGGATAGGGGATGGGACTGTTATTGATCACATAACAGGCGGCCAGGCGTTGAATGTCCTAAAGATCCTCGGGATAACAGAAGCCTACCCCACAGCCCCTGTAAGCGTTGCCATGAACGTCCCCTCTAAAAAGCATGGCGCAAAGGACATTGTCAAGATAGAGGGAAGAGAGCTAAAAAGCGACGAGGTGGGAAAGATCTCCTTAATTTCTCCTGATGCGACAATAAATATCGTAAGGGATAAAGAGATTATTGAAAAAAAGAAGGTCGCCCTGCCCAAGGTCATAGAAGGGGTTTTAAAGTGTGCCAACCCCAACTGCATAAGCAATTTTGAGACAGCCAAAACAAGGTTTAGGATAGAGGAGAAAGCTCCTATTAAGATCAGGTGCGTCTACTGCGAACGTATAATGTACGAGCCGGATATTGTGACACAATTTTGATAATTACCTTTTAGTTTGTATTCAAGACAGGCTTGAATTTGTATCCGTAGTATATGGGACCGGCCTCTCCGCCCTCCCTTATCTTCCTGAATACGCTTTTAACACGCATGCCGATTTTTATACTGTCTCCATCACAGTCCACCATCTGCGTTGTTACCATTGGGCCTTCGTCCAACTTTACTATGGCCATAACATATGGTGTTTCTCTCTCGAAGCCTTCAGGAGCCACATGTATTACAGTATATGTTAGCACCTCCCCGGTGCCGGCAAACTTCGTCTTTTTAAGCTGGCTTTGCCTCCGACACTTGGGGCATATCCTTTTCGGTGGAAAATATATCTCCTGGCAGTTGGTGCATTTAGTTCCTATCAGGTTGTACCTGCTCTTGGTGTTTCTCCAAAATCTCGGTATACTCATTGGGATCACTTCTCCAGAATATGGACAAGAGCTGTGCCACCAGATCCACCCACATTGTGAGCTAAACCTATGTCCGCATCAACCTGCCTTTTTCCAGCCGCTCCTCGCAGCTGTAATGTTATCTCTATAGCCTGAGCAACGCCTGTTGCACCAACAGGATGCCCCTTTGCTTTAAGACCGCCCGAGGTATTTATGGGTATCCTTCCCCCAATTTGTGTTTCGCCTTCTTCGGTGGCTTTTCCGCCCTTGCCTTCCTTACAGAAACCCAGACCTTCGATCCCGCAGATCTCGCCTATTGTAAAGGCATCGTGAACCTCAGCAACTTGGATGTCATCCGGTCCTCTACCCGCCATCTTGTATGCCATCTTGCTGGCGTTAATTGTCGAGTCTATAACTTCTAATCTTTCCCTGTCATGCAGGGCTATGGAACTGGAGGCCTGTCCGCTTCCAGTGATGTATATGGGCGAGTCTGCAAATTCCTTAGCCTTTTTCTCGGAAGCCAATACAATGCTGGCAGCACCGTCTGTGATGGGGGAGCAGTCCAGAAGCCTTAAAGGATCGGCCACCATTGATGAGTTGAGGACATCTTCAACCGTTATCGCAGATCTAAACTGTGCGTTTGGATTATTTTTTGCATTGGCATGGTTTTTAACAGCCACCATGGCAAGCTGCTCCCTTGTGGTTCCGAAGACACGCATATGGCGCCTTGCGATCATGGCATAAAGGCCTGGAAATGTCATACCCAAGAAGGCCTCCCATTCCTGGTCTGCAGCAAGTGCCAGGGTCTGTATGGCCCTTTCAGTCATGATATCTGTCATCTTCTCCACGCCCCCGACTACAACAATGTCATGAAACCCTGATTGTATTGCAATAACACCCTGCTTTAAGGCTAAAGCTCCAGATGCGCAGGCGGCTTCTGTTCTGGTTGAAGGTATCGGGGCAAGGCCCGAATATTCTGCAATAAGGCTTGAGATGTGTTCTTGGTCTATGAAACGTCCCCCTGACATATTGCCTACAAATATTGCCTGAATATCCTTCCCGTCTATGCCGGCATCCTGTATGGCTTTACCCCCTGCCTCTACAAATAAATCAGTAAAAGAAGTCTCCCACTGCTCTCCGAACTTCGTCAATCCAACTCCGATAACCGCTACCTTCATAAGCTACACCTTTATTTTCCTTCTAAACTTCACATAGGTGCCGTAGTCTATGTACGTCTTGTGGGCGATGTAATCCCCTACTAAGGGAGCTTTATTACGGGCTTTTTCAATGCTGCCCTCAACAGTGATGCTAAAGGAGTCACTTCCTGCTCCCGAGCCGAAAGATGTGAGCAAGATTCTCTCTCCTGGTTTTGCAATATCCAAGATCCGGGCAAACCCTAAAATGGAAGAGCCGGAGTAGGTGTTCCCGATCCTCTCCACGAGCATGCCGTCTTCGATCTGCTTTTGGGCAAATCCAAGTTTCTTGGCGACATTTCTTGGGAATTTGCCGTTGGGCTGATGAAATACCGCGTAATCAAAATCCTTGGGCTCAAGCCCTTGTTCTTTCATCAATCCTACCGAGGCGCTAAAGACATGCTTGAAATATGCAGGTGAACCTGTGAATCTGCCGCCGTGCCGGGGATAGGCCTGTCCCTCCCTTCTCCAGAAGTCAGGAGTATCGGATGTGACAGAATATGTGCCCTCAATGGTCGCTACCAAATCATTACTTCCTATGATAAACGCTGCTCCGCCTGCTGCCGCAGTGTATTCGAGGGCGTCTCTGGGCGCGCCTTGGGCAGTGTCTGCACCGATGGCAAGGCCGTATTTTATCATATCTGAAGAGACCATACCCATACACGTCTGTATACCTGCTGTACCCGCTTTACACGCGAACTCAAAATCCGCAGCCGTCATTTTTGGTGAAGCCTCTACTGCCTCTGCTACTATAGTGGCTGTGGGTTTTACAACGTAAGGATGGCTCTCGGAGCCCACAAAGATAGCGCCTATATCTTTTGGGTTTATGTCCGCCCTTTGAAGTGCATTTCTTGCAGCCTCGACAGCGATGGTGGCTGTATCCTCGTCCATTGCTGGGACAGATTTCTCTCCAACCATCAAATTTTGCTTTATTTTGCTGGCGTCCTTTCCCCAGATCCTTGCTATCTCTTCGGCCTTTATTCGGTATCTTGGTATGTAAACCCCGTATCCTACAATGCCCACGTTCACGTTGTTTGCCTCCTTAAGGCAGTGGTTAGGTCTTCAACGCTTTCCATCCTTGACAATATCACGGGAATGCTTTCTTTTTCAGCTAACTTTCGGCCGAGTTCGTCAAAATCTTTTAAGCCATGAAGCACCACAAGACCTGGTTTTATGCTTGAGACTCTGATTGCAATAAGAGGTGATCTTCCTGTTGAGACCCGGGTGAATATCAAGGCCCTTTCTGATGTAAGTCCGTAAATCCTCATAAATTCGTCAGAAGAAAAATCCAGTATCGCCCTGATGCTGTCTAAGATTGTATAACCGTAGATGTCTTTTTCCATCTTATTTTCATTGGCGACTATGTCGCCTTCGACTATCTTTAAGATATCTTTTGCCTGTATTGGTTGAGAGAATTCCCTCATGCCCAGTATCGCGTCTGTCATCCCGATTCCACCTATCATCCTCTCGTATGCCCTTATAGTATGAGATCCATTGCCCCTATCTATCTCCATTATAGCCTCGACAATCTTTTTTATAAACTTGGCACCAGGCGAGCCCCTTCTCCCTCCCTCGTAGTCGCATATTACCGAGGTGGAGACCCCTGCTTCTTTAGCCAATACTGTCTGGCTGATTGAAAAGAGGTCCCTCCACTTTTTTATAGTATCTCCCGGATTTTGCGAGAAAGTGATCTCTCCTGCTATCTTCACCGCTAGCTCGTCCGAAGTCATAACTTACCCCCCCTTTGGTTTTTAAAAGGTGTATATAATACTTTCGTTGTATGTCTATTCTTTGTTAGACAATTGACGAATAAGTAATTTAGAAGCTCTTGCGGTTGATTCTGACTTTTTATCTTGTGAAAATTATTAATACCTGCTTGTAATTGAAGAATACCCGTGGGGCCGTAGGGTAGCCTGGTCGATCCTCTTGCGTTCGGGACGCAGGGACTTGAGTTCAAATCTCAACGGCCCCACCACTTAAAAAATGAGGCAGATGGATGATAAAGGCGGTAGCAATAGATATTGACGGCACTCTGACAGATGAGAAGCGAAGAATTGACTTGGAAACTGTAAGTTTGCTAAGAGAGATAGAGTCAAAAAAAATCCCAGTCATCCTTGCTACAGGCAATATACTCTGTTTTGTAGAGACCGCTTCTGTATTCATAGGCACTTCAGGTCCATTGATCGCCGAAAACGGAGGGATAATAAAAACAATATACCCAGAAAAGTTCTACTACCAAGGCGATATAGGGAAGGCAAAAAAGGCCTTCGAACATGTGGAAAAAAAGCTTGGTCTTCACAAGGTAAGCAGGTCAGATCTAAGGAAGACTGAGATAGCCATCTACAGGGATTGTGATGTCTCAAGGATAAAAGAATGCCTAGAAGATTTTGAAGTCGACATCGTTGATACGAAATTTGCCATCCACTTTAAAGACCCTGAGGTAAACAAAGGTCTTGCCCTTAAAGAGGTTGCAAAGCTGATGGATATTGACCTAAAAAATATAGCCGCCATAGGAGACAGCGAGAATGATTACGAGATGCTTGAATACTCAGGATTCGGGATCTCAGTCGGGGAGGAAAAGCTTAGAGAAGTAAGCCAGCATATGACAAAAAAAGGTTACGGAGAGGGTGGGAGAGAAGCACTAAAATATGTCTTATCACACTTATCTTAAATTTATAGGGTATATTTGATGGATAAAAATTTTGAAAAGAGATTTTGGGAAATAGACTTTTTTCGTGGAACTGCGATAATTATGATGATCCTATTCCATTTCCTTTTTGATATAACTTATTTTGGCGAATATAATTTTAACGTATATTCTGGCTTTTGGCTATATTTCGCACGAGCTACGGCCACAATCTTTATTCTTTTAGTAGGTATATCTCTAACTCTAAGTTTTTCAAGAGCTAAGATAACGCAGAAGGCAGGAAAAAAATTATTCATAAAATATCTTAAAAGAGGTTTCAGGATCTTTTCATGGGGATTATTAATTACCTTAATTACCTGGATCTTTTTAAGAAATGATTTAATTATCTTCGGGATACTTCATCTTATAGGGATTTCCATCATCTTGGCATACCCATTTCTGGAACTTCGTTTTTGGAATCTTATAATAGGTATCTTTTTCATATCATTTGGAATGTATTTGAAGAAATTTACCTTCAGTTCCCCCTGGCTACTATGGCTGGGACTAAGATCAGAAAACTTCTATCCGCTTGACTATTTTCCGATTTTCCCATGGTTTGGAGTGATATTAATCGGTTTGTTTTTTGGAAATTTATTGTATCCTAATCACAAACGGAATTTTAGTCTCCCTGACATCTCCAATCCTTTTACAAACTTATTCTGCTTTTTGGGAAGACATTCATTGTTAATTTACTTAATTCATCAACCATTACTGCTTGGGATACTACACTTTTCTGACGTAATAAATATCGGTTTTATATAACCTCCCTCTGGGTGCAATACTCCAGTATTCAAAAAAAACTTGCTTGATAATGGATGCCCCTTTCGACCAAATTTTTATGTGTATTTATGTTGTTATGTCTATTATTGCATAAATGAGGGAGTATATTGAGCTTGCTTCAGGAAACAAGGGATATTTTGAAAAAATATGACATGCGCCTGACCAAGAAACTCGGTCAGAACTTCCTAATCGATGAATCCATCCTAAAAGAGCAGGTAGAATATGCGGCCATAAATGATGAGGACATCATCCTGGAAGTCGGGGCAGGCATAGGAAATCTGACCAAATTTCTATTTAAAAAAGCAGGAGGGGTCATTGTCATTGAAAAAGACAAAAGGATGATTGAGATCCTTAAAGACAGGTTTTCCAACAAAAATAACCTTCAGATAATCCCTGGCGATGTTCTTAAAGTTAAATTGCCATATTTTGACAAAACAGTTTCAAACATACCTTATGTGATTTCATCACCCCTTACCTTCAGACTTCTTGAAACAAAATTTAAAAAGGGCGTTATAATGTATCAGAAGGAGTTTGCCCAGAGGATGGTTGCAAATCCGGGTACAAAGGACTATTCAAGACTCTCTGTAGCATGCCACTACTACGCGGACATAAAGCTCCTTCAAACAGTTCCAGAAAAAGCCTTCTACCCTGAACCGAAAGTACAATCAGCCCTTGTAGAAATAATACCTAAAGACCCTCCATTTGAGGTTGATGAGACTTTCTTTTTCAATCTTCTAAGAGGCCTTTTCATACACCGGAAAAAGACTGTGAAAAACGCCTTAACCCACTCGTTTGACCTGATATTCAACAAAGCGTCTTTGACAAAAGCTGATGCAATAAGATCGTTGCCTGAGGAGATCTTGGCAAGAAGGGTCTTTCGCCTAACACCTGATGAGATAGCAGAGATGTCAAATATTCTAGGGAGAATAAGATGATAGAATATAAAGGCAGGAGATTTGAGGTCTTTCCAAACGTATATGAGCCTAGCGACGACTCGTTTCTCCTCCTAGAACATCTCGAAGTAAAACCCAGAGACTGTGTCCTAGATATCTGTACCGGAAGCGGCATCTTGGCAATCACTGCAAGCGAAAAGGTGTCAAGGGTTGTAGCATGCGATATCAGTCCCGAGGCCATTAAATGCGCAACGCATAACATGAAATTAAACAATGTCAAAAACATGAAGATTATAGAAAGTAATCTCTTTGAAAATATCGATGAAAAGTTCGACCTAATACTTCTAAACCCTCCATATCTACCTTCAGATCCTGACGAACCAGAACATGAACTGAAAAAGGCATGGGACGCAGGTAAAGACGGAAGAGATATAATAGACCAATTCATCGACGATGTAACTGATCATCTAAAGCTAAATGGCAGGATACAACTTATCCAGTCATCATTAAATGATCCAAATAAAACTCTAAGAAGATTGGAAGAAAAAGGACTGATAAGCGAAATCACTGCCAAAGAAAAATTCTTCTTTGAAGAACTATTTGTGATCTCGGCAGAAAGGAGGAGAAAAAATGCCTAAGTTTTCTGTTGTTTTAGTAGAGCCAAAGTATGAGGGAAACATAGGCTTTATCGCACGGGCCATGAAAAATTTTGGAATATCGAGCTTGTATCTGGTAGACCCAAGGGTTGACCTTGGGGACGAGGCTTATTCCCGCGCCGCCCACGCAGGAGAGGTCTTAGATAAGGCTCGCAAAGTACAGTTTGGTGATATCTCAAAGGAGTTTGATTTTATAGTGGGCACCACAGGAATCTCAAAGATAGACCGATCCTCCAAAATGAAAATGTTAACCCCTCAACAACTCTCCAACAGTATGGGGGAGGTAAATGGGGATGTAGCCCTCCTTTTTGGAAGAGAGGACATAGGCCTAAAAAACGAGGAGCAGGAAATATGCGATCTTATTGTTAACATACCGGCGAGTGATGATTACCCGATCCTTAACATTTCCCACGCCGCATGCATTGTATTCTACGAGCTATTCAAAGACAGAGACCAAGAAAATTTTATAACAGACGAAGCCCTTGGTGAGGAAAAGGAAGCCATGTTGGCCAATTTCTCAGATCTACTCGATTCGATAGATTACCCAAACTTTAAAAAGAAGATAATCAAAAGGATGTTTCGACGGCTTGTCGGAAGGGCTGGTATAACAGGAAGAGAGGCCCATAGGTTGGCAGGAGTTTTTAGAGAATCTGTAAGGGAGATTAAGAGGTAGCATAGATGTTATTTTCGCAACAATCATGGATGGGGCAGATAGGAACTTGGATATTTTTTGGTATACTCATCCTCTTTTACCCAAAATACATGCTGTACAAGATGATCGAGGATATGGATAGCGTTGCGAAGAAATTAGAAGGTTACACAAGGGAGGGTGTTGACCTTGTACTCAAAGTTTCGAAAGAGAAGGGCAATCCCAGCATTGACCCTCAGGCCATTGTGGAAAGGACCATAGAATTTTTTGTGATACCTCCTGTAAGCCTGGACCCTATGGGGATTCTGAAAAAGATCGAGCACATCTTGGACAACGCAGAAGATAAGTTTGACGATGTCACCAAACAGATAGCTCCTGAAAGCGATGATGTCTGGAACGGCAACATAAAATCGCTTCTAAAAGGCACCATTGGTCTTAATATGATCGCCAAGATAGTGCGCCATTATGTGGAGTTTGTCAGAAAGACCGGCAACCTTCAGATTGCTATGATCATGCAGATGAACATGCCCTTGATAAAAAAGATCGCCAAGGCCCAAAGGGATGGAGTAGAAGCGATTTCCAAGGGTGAGCCTATAGGCGACAGTGTCGGCCCGTTGGTGGCAGCAAGCATGATTACAGGTGAGGTAACTCCGATAGCGAGGGACATCGTTGCATTTAATGGTGAAGTTTCCAACCGCAAGATCTTCGTGATCAAGGCAAATGGACCGGGGGCAAATTTAGGAAAATTTGGCGATGCAGTCAAAAAGATAGGTGAGGAGGAAAAGATAGACAAAATCATAACCATCGACGCCAGCTTGAAATTGGAAGGAGAAGAGACAGGGAAGGTCTCTGAAGGTCTGGGAGCAGCCATTGGAGATCCAGGCCCAGAGAAGGCAAAGATGGAAGAGATTGCCTTAAGGCTTGGCATACCTTTAGAGGCAATAGTCATCAAGATGTCGATAGAGGAGGCCATCTCACCTTTGACAGACAAGATAACCGCCTCAGTTGAGAAGACCATAGACCTCATCAAGATCAAGATAGAAGAGGTAAAAGAGGGTGGCAAGGTCCTGGTGGTGGGCGTCGGCAACACCTGTGGCATCGGAAATTCCTTAGAAGTGGTAAAAGATATGAAGTTTAAGGAATATGAGGAGGAAGAGGAAGAGAAGGGCTTCTGGGATGCTGTCATCAGGACGCTTGCCAAAAAGATGCAGGAAAAAGATGAGATAAGGGAAGCTTTAAGAGAAGAGGAGAAGAAAGCTAAAAAAGAGAAGCGGAAAAAGGCAGAGGAGGAGACAAAAAAGAGGGCTGAAGAGGAGAAGGCAAAGAAAGAGAAGAAGTAGATTTTCAATAATGTCTTTTAGAGTTAGCATCCTCATTTTTAGTGATTTTTGATTAAGAACCAGGAAATTTACTATCATTTTCAAACTCGATACAAATTATAGAAGAGGAATTAGCAATGGGAAACAGACCAGCCAGTATTTACAAGGCCACAGACAAGCCAGCATTTACGAGAAGGGAATACATGAAAGGTATTCCACAGTCCAAAATCAGCATATTCGATATGGGCGATAATAAAGGTCAATTTGAGATAGAAGTCTCCTTGGTTTCAAAGGAGGCCGCCCAGATTACAAATCACGCAATGGAGGCTGCTAGGATTGCCTGCAACAGATACCTTCACAAGATGACAGGACCAACGGGATATCACTTCAAGATCAGAGTTTTCCCACATCAAGTACTAAGGGAGAACAAGATGGCTACTGGGGCAGGGGCAGATCGTGTGCAGGACGGCATGAGGAAGTCCTTTGGCAAGTCCATTGGTTTTGCTGCCAGAGTTGCCAAAAACCAAAAAATCTGCACTGTAAAGACAGATGCTACTAATTTTTTTATTGCCAAGGATGCATTAAAGAGGGCTGACAGGAAGTTCCCCATGAAATGCGCCATAGTGGTAGACAAAGGGAAAGAGCTTCTCAAATTCTAGGTTCTTTGTTACCAACTGGTCACACAACACCAACCGCTACTTTCAACTAAAGCATCCAACATTTTTGTAAGACTTTTGATCAGCCTTACTCTCAAAACTACCTCAAGAACCTAAAATGGAGCAATTTATATACCCAAAACCAGGATTTAGTGTTGGTTATGAATTTAAAAAGAGGCAGTGATATGGAGAAGACTCAATTCTGGGCTGATCAAAAAGCCGATGAGATAGTGGAAAGAAAAAAGTACCATTATCTTAAAAAGGAGATTCCAAAATTTGATAGATATGTGGTAAAAACGTCTGCATCTATCTCCGGGGTTTTACATATAGGTAGGTTAAGTGACACAATAAGAAGTGAGTCGGTCTCTAGGGTGCTGGAAGAGAGGGGATACAATGCGGAGTTGATATGGGTTGCAGAGGATATGGACCCCCTTCGGAAAATCCCGGAAGGTGTCCCTGATAATTTTGAAGAGTACATCGGCATTCCAGTTGTGAATATCCCTGATCCTTGGGGCTGCCATAACTCATACGCTGAGCACCATGTATCAAAGTACCTTGAAGTCCTTCACAAATTCGTCTCCCAAGATATGACAACGTATTCCATGAATGAGGAGTACAAGAAAGGGAATTTTAAACCTTACATAAAATCGCTACTGGAAAATCTTGAGGGGGTAATAGAGATCCAAAACAGATACAGAGAGCACCCATTAAGCCTCGGCTGGAGCCCATGGACCCCTACTTGTGAAAACTGCGGAAAGATCATAACATCCAAGGTGAAGTCATTTGAGGAAGAAAAAGTAGGATATAGATGTGAAGATTACAATTTTGAGAAAACCGTCGCTAAGGGGTGTGGCCATGAAGGAGAGGCCAATCCTTTACGGGACAACGGCAAGCTGATGTGGAAGGGAGAATGGGCTGCTCAGTGGGCGAGATGGAATGTGGTATCAGAAGGTGCTGGCAAGGAGTATGTGGTGCCCTCCAGTGCCTGGTGGGTCAATGGGGAGATTGTAGAGCGGATTCTAGACTTTCCAATGCCTGCCCCCATATTCTACGAACATTTGATGATCAATGGAGAGAAGATGAGTGCATCTTTGGGAAATGTCGTCTATCCTCATGATTGGCTGGAGGTTGCAACCCCTGAGCTTTTGAGGTTCTTCTACAACAAAAAGTTGATGAAGACCAGGAGTTTCTCATGGCAGGAACTTCCAAACCTGTACGACGATTATGACCGTTCTGCTAGGATCTATTCCGGAGAGGAAATTTTAGAAAACGAGAAGGAGTTAAAGCATATAAAAAGGCTCTACGAGTCCTCCCAGATCAAAGAGCCGGAAAAACCTATACCAGTACAATTTTCACACGTAGCCATGCTCTCGCAGATATTCAGCAATGACAATAAGGTTATAGAGTCCCTGAAAAGAACTGGCCATTTTAAAGAAGAAAGAAAAGATTTGATCCTTGAGCGGATAACGCTTGCCAGAAATTGGGCAAGGCGGTATGTCTCAAAAAAAGATAGGATCGGTCTTCTTGAAGATTTTAAAGTAGCAAAGGTAAAAATTAGCAAGGAACAAAGGACCTTTTTAAAGAAGGTCGGGACTACCTTACTGAGGGAGAGAGGACATCAGAGGATATCCAGAACCATATATTCAATACGGCAAAGGAAATGGAGCTGCCATTAAGGATGGCCTTTCAAGCCATATACCTTTCCATATTGGGGACTACAAGGGGTCCGAAGGCTGGTACATTGTTTGCCTCTCTGGACAAGGATTGGGTTTTAAAAAGGCTTGAAGAAGCTGGAAAATAGAGTTTTAAAAGATTTTTATCCCTAATTTGGGTAGGATTTGGAGGGTACCTGGGCATGAATTTGGAATAATTATTTTATCGTGAAGAGCATATAATTATATGGGAAAGTGGGTAGCTTACTTTTAAGAGTTCCCTCCACACACGCCCGCTTTTTCCTTTCAACGAAGGCGATAGGAATGAGGATAAAATACAAGATCGATGATATGATTAAGGTCATAGTGTTTCATGACTATAAACATCTTCAAAAGATCGGTTTAGATCGTCAAAAAATGAAACAGATTGAAAATGCGTTAAAAAAAGGGAAATGGAGGATAGTTTAGCACCTGCTATCCTTACTCTTTTTTAGTCTCATCTTTTATCCATTTAAGGTATTCTCTGCTTCCTTTTAAAATGGGAAGCACTATAACGCATGGATTTTCATAGCTGTGTAGCTCTTTTACCCTTCTAGTTATCGCTTCTGTATTCTCCTCTGTAGACTTTAAGAGCAGGACCGTTTCATCTGCTTTTTCCAGTTCGCCCTTCCACCAGTATACCGAGCTCATGTTAGGTATGATATTTGCACAGGCGGCAAGCCTCTCTCTTACTATTGTCTCGCCTATATTC
>JBHICB010000002.1:0-24295 GCA_046759365.1 Hydrothermarchaeales archaeon (SeqCode) | reverse complement strand
GCTAGAGATGTACGAAAACTTTGCTCATGCTCGATTCACTCAAAGGCTAGTTTTACTGAGGTCAAATCAATTGTCGAAGGCTTTCTAAGAGACATGGCAATGGATGGCTATGAAATCAAGAAAAGTCAGGATAAAAGCTTTATTGCCGGGAGGTGCGGAAGCATCAGCGTGGGTAACAAAGAAATAGGCGTCTTCGGCGAGGTTCGCCCAGATGTCATTACTAATTTTGAATTGGAATACCCCCTTATAGCCTTTGAGATCGATCTAAACGAGATGATGGCGTCAAAATAGAATCAATACATTTTCCCTCTCTTTACTAATAGAGCATCGGCGAGATCCTCTACTCTATCAAAGGTACCCTTAGGGTCTTTTCGCCTACCTTTTAAAAACTCGTACGGGTTTTTCTCTGCCTCTACTTCGATCAGGGTTTTGCCATTTTTCTTGACAATCCTCCACTCCAGCTTATCTCCTGACTTTATTCCTAGAACTTCCCTGATCTTTGACGGGATCGTGGTCAATCCCTTCTTGCTTACTGTGGTTTTCGACATATCTTTTACCTAAAAACATAATGTATTCTTGACTATTTGAATTATTCTTAGAAAAATATTATTTCTTATATTATTTCACATTCCCTAACCTTCATAACATCCATATGGCTAACCAAACTCTATCACCTTCCCCACTGCCTTATCAATCTCGCTTTTAACAAAGTTGTCTTTCAAGCCCAACCCCTCGCTCAATCTGGAACATGGTGTTGCCAAAGCCTTTAACACGACCATCGAGGAATTATTCATATTTGAGCATAATAAAGATAAGAAAAAAGGTGGGGTCGGTTAAAACTCAGAAGTCTCTACAATTTTCTCAAGCTCCTCGATCAGGGGTGGAAGGTCTTCGGTAACAGTGCTCCACAGTATGTCAAGATCGATGTCAAAATAAGCATGGATGAGGCGGTTTCTCATGCTAATAATGCTCTTCCAAGGGACATTCGAATAATCTCCGTGGCATTCAATCGAAACATTTGAAGCCGCCTCACCAATAATTTCGATTGATTTTACAAGAGCAAGTGTGAGCTTTCTGTCACTATCTAAGGAGCTCCGAGATTTGTTTTGTACAAATAATAGGGCCTCCCTCGCGGAATCGAGCATGTGCTGCATCCGTACCTGATCAGCCTTCAGCATACTGCACCTCGGCTGACTTGAGCACCTCCTTTCGGAAATAGCGGCTCAGATCCATAGGGGTTCTCAGGTCCACTTTTCGCCCAATTATCTCAGAGAGCTCGATTTCCATGCCAGCTAATCGAATCAACTCTGGAACATGACCGGGAACAAATTCGATAAGTATATCAACATCACTCTTCGGTCCAAAATCCCCACTCAAAACCGAGCCAAATAGCGACAGCCTTTTAATATGGTTGCTCTCGCAAAATTTTTCAATTTTTTTTTTCGACAGTTCTAAGCGTCTTTTAGTCATACTAGACCTCCATAGAATCAGGCTTGATCACTACTACAACTAACACCTAATATAAAATGACATGAATACCATATAAATCCTTTTAAAATAACCCAAGCGTTGAACACAACCATGATGAACTGGTCATCATTGGTGGACTAACAAAGCAACATATCCCTAAAAAGACCAAAGGAGGCAGATATTCACTGAAAGTTTGTAAGCGATTGCAGTGTAGTTAATCTTAAGTAGCTCAATTAAAAAACTTATTTTATGCGAATAACGCTTTTGGGAACTGGCTTTGCAATTCCTTCAAAAGATAGGGTACACTCTGGCGTGTTGATTGAAACAAAGGAGCTTATGCTTTTCGACTGCGGTGCCGGCGTATTGGGCCGTATATCTCAAAGCAGATACGATCATATAGACATTGACCATGTATTCTTCACCCACCACCACCTGGATCACAATTCTGATTTTTTGGCTCTTATAAAAGCAAATTTTCTAAGGGGTAGGAATCATCTCAACGTATATGGTCCAATCGGTACGAAAAAGTGGATTGCACGATTATTTGACGCATATCCCTACCTTAAAGGCAGATTTGATCTAAAGATAGAAGAGATGGACGGAAAGCAGGCAAAACTTAAAGATTGCACTGTAAGCTGTGAGAAAATGGAACACAGCATGCCTGCCATAGGCTACAGGATAGAAACAGAAAAAAGCTCTGTGGCCTATACAGGCGACACCGTGCCATGTGAAGCTGTAATAAAACTATGTAAGGACAAAGTAAATGTCCTGATTCAGGAGTGTGCATTCCCTGATCCCGAGGAAGGGGAAGCCATAGAGGGACATACAACACCCACAGCACTTGGCAAACTCATTCAAGGACTAAAAATAGAAAAACTTGTTATAACACACTTTGCCCCAGAAGCTGAGGGCAGACAAGATGAGATGGTAAAGAGCATTAAAAGGTATTTCAAAGGAGAAGTAGTCATCGCCCATGACCTTTTGAAGATTGAGGTTTAGCCGTGAAAGCTGTCATCTTGGCTGGCGGGAGAGGGGTAAGACTTGGACCTTTAACCGATTTTGTTGCCAAGCCTTTGTTACCCATCAACGGCAGACCCGCATTAGAGCAGGTAATAGAAATTTTAAGCAAAGCCGGAATAAACGAAATCTGCATTGTCATAGGACACTTGGGAGAGCAGGTTGTGGATTTTTTTGGCGACGGTTCTAAGTTTGGTGTGGATATAACTTACAAAAAACAAGAAGAGCAGCTTGGGACAGCCCACGCCCTTAGCACTGCGGGGGATTTTGTTGAAAAAAACCTACTTGTAATTGCAAGTGACTGTATCCTGCCTTCAGAGCACATTATTGATTTGATAAACTTCCACAACACCAATAAATGCGATGCAACCTTAAGTTTGAAAGAGTTGGACAAAGATGAGATGACCCAATCAAGTACAGTGAAATTGGAGGCGGACATGTCTATATCGAAGATAATAGAAAAGCCTTCAAAAGAAGAGATCTTAAGCAATATTGCATGCGCCCCTCTTTACATCTTCAAAGATGTCAGAAAGTATCTGTCAAAGGTTCAAAAATCCAGAAGAGGGGAGTTTGAAATAGTGGATGTAATACAGATGATGATAGACAATGGGTTGAATGTAAAAGGTGTTAAAACCGATTCATTTTCCCATCTATCAAATCTAGAGGATTTTTTAAAATTAAACTTTGAGTACTTAGATAATACAATCAAATAGTTAAGTTTCCATTATGGAAACCTTTAATCACGGTATATTACTTCAAGTGGTTGAAAGTTATAGTCGGAGGATGCACAGGTGTCATTCATCAGTCTTTATAATTTCGAAAAAGAAGTTACAAAGGATATTTCATTCAACAATCCAAAACTAAATGACACCACGTTAAGGGACGGGGAGCAGACACCAGGCGTGGTATTCTCGCTAGAAGAGAAGGTGGAGATAGCAAAATTATTAGACGAGATGGGAGTCCACCAGATAGAGGCCGGGACCCCTGTGATGTCTGACTTTGAGCAGAAAGCCATACACTCCATCGTCAAAGAAGGACTTAAAGCAAGCATCATGGGCTGGGCAAGGGCGGCAAAGCCCGATATAGATGCTGTGATCTCCACAGAAGCAGATGCTATTGCCATATCCATAGCAACTTCCGATATACACCTACAGTACAAACTGAAGAAGACCAGAGAGGAGGTCTTGGAAACGGCAGTTAAAATGGTCGAATACGCTAAAGACCATGGATTGTATATCTCCCTTAACTCCGAAGACGCAACCAGAACGGAATTCTCATTTTTAAAAGAGTTCGCTCTTGCGGGCAAAGAAGCCGGTGCAGACAGACTTAGAATATGTGACACCCTCGGGGTTCTCATACCTGCCTCCAGCAGGTATCTTGTAAAAAAGTTCATAGAAGAGACAAATATGCCGGTAGAGATACATACCCACAATGATTATGGCCTAGCAGTTGCAAACGCTCTTGCAGCATTTGAGGCAGGGGCAGAGTATGCATCTACAACCGTTAACGGCCTTGGAGAAAGGGCGGGTAATTCATCCTTAGAAGGGCTTATAATGAGCTTGACCAAGCTATATAATCTAGACTTGGGTTTTAAGATGGACCAACTGTACAAGATATCCAGATATGTTGAGGAGGCATCTGGGATACTAATACCGCTGAATAGATCCATTGTGGGTACCCACATGTTCACCCATGAATCAGGGATCCACGTGGATGGTGTGCTGAAGTATCCTTATACCTATGAGTCGTTTTTACCAGACGAGATCGGTGCCACTAGAAGGATAATTATCGGGAAGCATTCTGGAAAGCATGCAGTATGGGATAAGTTAGAAGAGCTTGGGATTCATGCTGATAAAGATCAACTTTTAAAGATTGTAGAGGCTGTAAAAGAGCGCTCGGAAAAGAGAAAAAGCGCCATAACGAATAAACAGTTAAAAAAGATGGCCCATGCCATAATCAACGGAGAAGAGAGTACATAAAAATACTAATCCCCTGAAGTCTTCTTTTTAATCATTTTAAAAAAGCTTTTTAACCTCCTATAGACTAAACTTGGTTTGAGGTCTTAAAGGAAGGTTAGTAATTATCAGGGATGATAAATGTATAAAGTAACTCTTATTCCAGGGGACGGCATAGGCCCGGAAGTCATTGATGCTACGCTTAGAGTATTAGATGCCACTGGCGTAGAGTTTGAATTTGAAAAAGTAATCGCAGGAAAAGAAGCCCTTGAAAAGTCTTCTACACCACTGCCAAGCGAAGTTCTTAATTCCATAAGAAAGAATAAAATAGCTCTAAAGGGACCGATAACCACGCCTGTCGGTTATGGGTTTCGCAGTGTCAATGTTGGTATGAGACAGACCTTAGACCTTTATGCAAACCTTAGGCCTGCAAAGTCCTTTGAAGGCACAAAGTCAAGATACAATGACGTGGACTTGGTTGTTGTCAGAGAGAATACAGAAGGTCTCTATTCGGGGAAGGAATATTTCGTGGATGATAATCCCGATCATGCCGAAAGTGTGAATGTCATTACGAGACATAAAAGCGAGCGTATCGTAAGATTTGCCTTTGATTATGCAATAAAAGAAGGGAGAAAAAAAGTGACGGCTGTCCATAAGGCCAACATTTTAAAGACCACTGGAGGGCTTTTTTTAAAGGTTGCAAGGGAGGTTGCAGAAAATTATCAACAGATCGAGTTTGAGGATCGCATTGTTGACAATATGGCTATGCAATTGGTAAAAGCCCCCAACCAGTTTGATGTCATCGTTACAACCAATCTCTTCGGAGATATACTCTCAGACCTCTGCGCTGGGCTCGTTGGGGGCTTGGGCCTTGCACCTAGTGCAAATATCGGGACCGAAATTGCAGTCTTTGAAGCTGTCCACGGCTCTGCGCCAAAATATACAGGCATGGACAAAGTCAATCCAACCGCAACCATCCTCTCGGGAGCGCTTATGTTAAATCATCTAGGTGAAAGAGAAGCATCTAAAATGGTAGTTGATGCGGTTTCAAAGGTCATAAAAGAGGGCAAGGTAGTGACCTACGATCTGGGTGGCAACGCGAAGACATCCGAGATGACCAGTGAGATAGTATCAAAGATGTCTTAATGAATATTAAACTATATTCTTGAAGGTCTTGGTACCGGTTATGATTAAGTGGCAATGGACTGTCTTTGAAGTACGAGGGTCATCTTCAAGCTTAAAATCTATATTTGTAATTTTCATTCCATAGACATTTTCTATAAGAGAGACTAATTCCTTTTCATCATCTTTCATCTCATTCACCTATTCCAAAACTCAATATTACCCGTTAATTGGTGCGGGGGGAGGGATTCGAACCCTCGTAGGCCTGCGCCAACAGATCTTAAGTCTGTCCCCTTTGGCCTGGCTCGGGTACCCCCGCCAATTAGGACAAAAGAGGGGCAGATGACGCTCGTCTTCTAATCCTTTTTTTCCTCAAAGGATTTGGCGCAATGATAGCAACAGAACGAGTACTCATTGCCATCTATCACCCTTTTTAACTTGGCTAATTCACAATCTTCTACTGTTGATACATCTCCTCCACATTCCTCACATTTCATTTCTTTCCCTCCTTCCCTTTTGATTCTTTTTTTGAGTGGTAATCTTTTATTGCTTCATGAAGGGCGTCTGCTGCCAGATTCGAACAGTGCATCTTGATGGGTGGAAGACCCCCCAGCTTCTCGGCAACGCTCGCCTTTGTGATCTTCTCCTTGGCTTCTTCCAGTGTCATGCCCTTGGCCATTTCTGTTGCCATACTGCTCGTGGCTATCGCCGCACCGCATCCAAAGGTTTTAAATTTAATATCCTCTATTATGTCGTCGTTTACCTTAATCTGGAGCTCCATAAGGTCGCCACAGACCGGATTTCCTACTCTACCCACGCCATCGGGGTTCTCGATCTCCCCCATATTCCTCGGGTTTCTGAAATGATCCATGACCTTCTCGGTGTAAGGACCCAATCTTGAACTCATGTTCAAACCTCCTTTTTTGAAACTAGTGGAGACATGGCGCGCAACCTCTTAACAATGCTTGGCAACACGTCTAAGACATAACCCACGTCTTCTTCCTTATTAAACCTACCTAGGGTGAACTGTAAAGAGCCATTGGTCTCTTCATGAGATATGCCCATCGATGTCAAAACTCGTGATGGCAACAAGGTTTTCGACTGGCAAGCAGAGCCCGTGGAGGCAGCTACCCCTTCCATCTCCAAGTCAAGCAATAAGGATTCACCCTCTATATACCTAAATCTGACACTGACATTGTTAGGAAGCCTCTTTTTTGGGTGGCCATTCAAAAAAGCATCTTTCATGTGATTTACTATGCCATCTATTAGCCGGTCTCTCATCTTCGTAAGCCTCTTGCTTTCGTCTGTCATCTCCTTTTTTGCTATCTCCGCAGCCTTTCCCATCCCCACAATATTGGGGATGTTCTCAGTGCCTGAACGGATGCCTTTTTCCTGTCCCCCACCGTGTATTGTTGGAAGGATTCTGATACCCTTTCGCATAAATAATGCCCCTGTTCCTTTGGGGCCATACATGTCGTTTGAAGATATGGACATTAAATCAATATTATCCCGCACCACATCGATGGGTATCTTGCCTGCCGCAGCTACAACATCTACATGGAATAAAATACCCTTGTCCCTGGCGATTTCTCCTATCTCTTTTATCGGCTCAATGGTTCCTACCTCGCCATTTGCATACATGACAGAGATTAGTATGGTCTTGTCGGTTATCGACTCTTTCAGTTTCTCCACATCCACAACACCATAGCCGTCTACAGGTATCGATGTGGTCTCAAAGCCCTCTTTTTTAAGATATTTGCATATGTTCCATGTGGAGATGTGCTCTATGTCTGTTGTTATGATATGGTTGCCCTTCTCCTTGTTCCGTCTGGCTGCGCCTTTAATGCCCAAATTGTTGGACTCAGTCCCCCCTGAAGTAAATATGATCTCCTCAGGTTCTGAATTAATAAGATCGCCTATCTTTACCCGAGCCTCCATTAAAGCTTCCACAGCCTCTCTACCCATATAATGCAAAGAAGATGGATTGCCATAGGATTCGGTAAGATATGGCATCATCGCCTCGACAACTCGAGGGTCAACAGGGGATGACGCAGCATAGTCCATGTAAACTTCTCTCATTAATTCTCACCGCGTTCGATCAAAATCATTTTTTTCTGATATAAAACTTTAGAGAATCGCCCTCCTCCATTCCAAGATATTCATTTCCAGTCATGCTGCACCAGGCGGGTACATCCTTCCTTGCACCTTCATCGTCAGCCAGCAACTCCAAAACCTCACCGGATCTCATATCCTTGATCTTTCTAGACAGTTCAACTACAGGCATTGGACACAACAATCCCTGACAGTCGAGGGTATGGTCTGTTATCATAATTCCACTTCCTTAGTCTCAAAGAAATGATATCATTCACAAATATTTATAACGATTGTTTTTCAAGAATAAGCCCCAGATAGGACCTCCTCTCGATATCTCCCTCATTTATGCCTAGAGTCTTAATAAAATTCACAACCTCTAGAGGATCATAGTCCTCCCCCAGCTTTTCGATCTCAACGAAGCTACCCAAATCCTTGACATCGTCCAACATGACAGTGAAACCCCCCAGCCCAAAATATCTTCTCCTCTTCTCTACAGTCAAAACCTCAAGAAAACCTAGCCTATTAAGGATTTCCTTGATCCCCTCAAAATCTTCTACTTTAACTTCAATTTCCTCCCGCGTCTTGGTAAGATCGTCTAACTTGGGGCCTTTATAGGTGATAAAACATCCATTATCTACTCTTCTTATCCTCAAAGCCTCGTCAGTTTCTGCAAAGTCCTTTAAGGGATGATTAAAATATGTGTCTACCTGAATCTCCTCCTTCTCATATCTGCCTCCAAGACCCCTGACAGTCTCTGCTATCTTTTCAAGATTCTCCACTCTGGCCTTGGCCTCGATCTCCAACACCCCTATCACCTGGCCTTGCTCTTCTTGTTCGCGCATATGTGGACTAGGGCCGTCTTCACTGTATCAACATCATCTTTCAATTGGCTTTGGACCTTGTCAGCAATCTTGTCGGCTTCTTTCACTTTCATCTCCTTGTCTACCTCTATATGGAGGTCAACACTGCAATATGCCCCTATACAGTGGATCATCACAGAATGGACGCCCTCTACACCATTAACCCCTTGGGCAGTATTCACAATCTTCTTTTCCAGAGTTTCGTCTATCACTTTGCCCATTAAAAGGTTTATATTCTCCTTACCGACGTCATACGCCAATTTCAAAATGAGAAGAGAGACAGCAAAACCAGCAATTGGGTCAAGAGCCGGATAGCCAAGTTTCGCCCCTGCAATGCTGATAAAAACGATGCCAGAGGATATGGAATCACTCATGTGATGAGCAGCGTCGGCAAGAAGTGAAGGACTGTGAATGCTTTCACCTATTTTTTTAATGTATCCTGCCATTGCAAACTGAAACACAATAGAGATGAACGCCACTACCAAGGTTATCGTGGCCGGGACCGGGAATCTACCCTGATATATTCGCTTCAAAGTTGCTCTTGCCACTTCTATGCCAATGATGCCTATCAAAACAGCTACAGTCAAGCCAGCAATGGATTCTGCATCCCCGTGTCCGAAGTGATGGGACTCATCTGGAGGTTTTTCCCCTATGACAAAACCTATGAAGACCACAATAGAAGAAGCAGAATCTGACATGGTGTGCATAGCGTCTGCAATTAGAGCTGTGCTATTGCCTATGATCCCTACTAAAAGTTTTATAATAAATAGGGTAAAAGTGCCTAAAATGCCGATCTTTGCACCTTTTTTGCCTTTGTCAAGTCTTGTATGAGTCATACAATAAACTGTTCGTACATATAAATAAAAGGTGTGGTGAACATTAGGTTATTAATGTCATTTCGTCGCCAACATTGATTCTGCTATTAATGGAAAATCCGGCCCTTGTCTCCAGCACATATCTTGCAGGCTTTGAAGGTGTATATGTAACACATGTTTCGCTGTCACGTGGGGGGACGTCTCGTTCAATATGAACGACTTTAAAGCTACTATCAAGCCAGATTATATCTAATGGGAAGTTCACATTCTTCATCCAGAAGGCATGGGTATCCTCGTGGTCAAAGACAAAGAACATCTCTTCATCTTGTCTTAAAGCCTCGCGGTACATTACCTCTTTGCATGGCTGGCGTGGTATCAGCGACCTCAGCGGATATATGGATCCTGTTATCGAATGTAATATCCACACTTTGTTCTAAAGGCTTGTACCCCCTGACCCAGAAGAAATAAGAATTAAACTTAAGAGCAAAGAAATTACAATAATTTTCTCCATTTCGATGGCTCTCCTTTGTGAAATATTTATATTTATCTAGTCATTATAATGGCATATAAAGCTTGGGTTACATTTTGATTTCAGAAACCAAAAAATATGGAATACAGATGAGAATTTTGCGTATAATAACAAGTATTCCGATCCTTGCCATGGGCATAGGATTGATCTATTTTGGATACCTCGAGCCAAGCCCTCTTTTCCTATTTATTTACCTGAGCTTGGGATTGGCGATGATCGTAATAGGAACACAACTATTCATCTCTGGAATCAAAAATGGGGAAATGATATATGAAAAAAAGTCAGACCTACACAAATTGGAAGAATCAACAATTGAAGACACACATGTCAACGGGGGTGCTCCAGAAAGGGAACCAGAAAAATGTCCGAATTGTGGCGCGGAGATCACCACTGCTGGAAAATTTTGTGGTAGTTGTGGCAAGGTTTTTTAGCAGCGTTTTTCAAAATGAAAAGATACGCGAAAGTTTTTTTAAGTAGTAACCATTAGATATCATGGAACCGGGGATTGAAATGATAGGTAAGCTGTTAAAGCCAATTTATATAGGCTACGAGTGGGCCCTAGAAAGGGAGGTTAAGGGCAAAAAGAAACCGGATCACATAGGCGTGATAATGGATGGTAATAGGAGACTTGCAGAGAGGGTCGGTATTTTGCCCTGGGAAGGTCATAGAATGGGGGCAGAGAAAGCCGAGGACGTTATTGAATGGTGCATAGAGCTCGGTATAAAGACGACTACACTTTACACTTTCTCCATGGAGAATTTTTCTAGGCCAAAGGATGAGTTAGAACCCCTGTTTGACCTTTTCGAAGAGTACTTTAAAAAGTTAGCCAATGACGAGAGGATCCATAAAAATAAGATAAAGGTTAAGGCGATCGGACGAGTTGAACTGTTGCCAGAAAGAGTGAGAAATGCTATAAAAAAGGCGGAGAATGCTACAAAAGATTACGATAGATTTTACATTAATTTTGCCATGGCCTACGGCGGTAGACAAGAGGTTGTCGATGCCATCAAGAAGATCGCCAAGGACGTTAAAGAGGGAAAGATCAATTTGAATGTAATAAATGAAAAGACTGTTTCAGAAAATCTGTATACAAATGGAGCCCCAGATCCTGATCTTTTGATAAGGACCTCTGGCGAGGAGCGGATATCCGGTTTTTTGCTTTGGCAGAGCGCATATTCAGAGCTTTACTTCTGCGAGAGCTATTGGCCGGGTTTTAGAAAGATAGATTTTCTGCGTGCAATAAGGACGTATCAGCAACGAAAGAGGAGATACGGTAAATAATCAACAATCCCTTGAATCTTTTCTATCTTTTAAACGAGGGGTATTTACATCGCTTCCAATGTATCCAAGCCGAGAAGTGTCAGCACATTTCCAAGAGTTATCTTTGTCGCCATTACAAGGTTCACTCTGAACTCCTCCTCTTTTGTCCCCAAAACCCTGTCGTACTTATAAAATCTGTGAAATGCATTTGAAAGTTCCAACGCGTAGACGGCGAGTAAGTATGGCTTTCTGGTCTCTGCTGCTTCATCTACGATTAAGGGGAATCTAGATATTGTCTTTATCAAATCCTTCTCAGAATCTGTCAATTTTAGAGGTTTAACTTTGTCCATGGCCTTTACTTTTTCTAATATCCTACAAGCCCTGGCAAAGGCGTATTGGATAAAAGGAGAGCCTTGCCTCTCAAAATCTAAGGCCTCCTCCCATCTGAAAACCACCGCCTTTTCTGGTGCTACCTTTATTATATTAAACCTCACAGCACTTATGCCAACGGTCTCAGCAACCTTTTCTTTAAACTCCTTGGTTTCATCTTTCCTTCGCTTATCAACCTCCCTATATGCTCTTCCCACACTCTCCTCTGTCAAATCGTCCACTGAAATAAAAACCCCCTTTCTAGTGGACATCGACCCTGAAGGAAGTGATATGAATTCGTGGATTATAAACTCCGGCACGGATTCATCAAGTATCTTCATAACTACGGCAAGTTGTAATGCAGCAAGTTTATGGTCGCCCCCCCAAATATCGATCACCGTCCCCTGATCTTTTTTCCACAAATGATATGCTATGTCCCTTGTAGGATATAGGGTTGTACCGTCGCTCCTTGTCAACACCATCTCTTTTTCTATATCGAAATCTGTAAGGTCTAGATACAACACGTCGTCCCTTTTGGCATAGTTTGTATCTTTTAGTCTTTTTAAAACCGCGTCGACAGAACCGTCTCTTGTAAATCTGCTCTCCCAGATGAAATTGTCATGTTTGATGCTTAACCGCTCAAGCGTCTCTTTTATGCCCTCAAGGCAATAATTCACTGTATCTTTGAACTCTTTCGTAACATCTTTTTCTCCAGCCTCATAGCTTGACATCAACTGAGAGATCTCCCTTTCATATCCCGGGTTTTCGTCAATGGCCTTGTTCGCTTCGTAATAAACTTCGGCAATCCTATGATCTGCTTTTTTCTTTTTCGACTGGTAATGCCTTAATCCCCAGACCACTTTTGCAAGCTGTTTTCCCATGTCATTGACGTAATATTGTGTCTCGACATTATAGCCTGAAAATCTCAACACCCTACAAAGGGTGTCACCTACTATCGCATTTCTCCCATGTCCGATATGCAGAGGGCCGTTTGGATTGGCAGATGTATGCTCCAATACAATCTTGCCAGTTTTCTCTCCCCTGCCATAATCGTCTTTAAGTTGATTTACTTCCTCAATAACTTTATATGCAAACTTCAGGTTGTCCAGATGAAAATTGATATAGCCGTTTATCGCTTTTGCTTCCTCGATAAAACTCTCCTTTTGAACATCCATTTTCTTTACGAGTTCTTCTGCAATCTTCTCTGGAGATTTTTTCAGTTTTGGCGCCAATTCGAAGCAGATGGGTGTCGAGATGTCCCCAAAATCCCCCATGGGTTCCTCAAATTTTATCTCGTGTTCAATGCCTTCGGCCTTTAATGCCTCTTTCAGGGTTTTCCTTGCTTGTTTTTTAAATTCCTTAAACATGATTATCCCGGCGTGAATCTCAAAATCGCTACAATGCCTCCAAATGCCCTCAACTGCTGCCCTTCTTCAGTCTCTTCAGAGATCACTTCAACATCTGCATTTGTGGATTTGGCCAACTCACTTAATTCGTCCAAGCTACTTTTGGATTCATGCAAATAAAGGGTCATCCCGTTGCATTTTGGACAAGGCTGCTCACTCAATTTCTTCTCCAGAGTATTTAGATTCTTGGAAATCTTCTCCTCGGAGTGGTCGCATGAAGAACATCTTACAGTTGCTCTAACAGATTCTACTCCCTCAGAGATCAGAAGCGTCTTGACAGCCCCTTTTTGGAGAAGCCTTCTTACCTCCTTCTCGCCGTATGCTGCCAACCCATTGCCTTTTACAACTTCGGAAAGGAACTTCTGAACTAGGTTCTTCTCCTTCATAACCTCCAATCCTTGAAGTAGATTGGAGGCGTTATCCACAAGCTCATGTATACCAAATTCCCCGGTATAAGAGACGTCTAATACACCCAGAATATTGTTTTGGATCTCGTGATGTAAGTACTCTTCTTTGACAAAATAGTCTTTTGTAGGACCTGGGCCACCTATGAGGACTCCTTTAAATTCAGGAGTATTCAGGAATATTTTGCTTGCATGCTCTCCTATCCTAACGAAGAACTCATGGGCAGCTATCTCCCTTAGATGTTCATATCTTTTCGCACTCTGACCTCCTCTTCGCGTCTTTCCAGGCACACCTGATGTAAGCCTTTTCACTGACTCGATTATCTTTCCTTTCAAAAGACCTATTGTAGCCTCCCTTCTATCCAAAACCAGCAAGCCATAAGTCTTGCTCTCTTCTAGCATGGCCTCTATAGGTCCTAATAAAAACTCAGAATCACAGCGATAGCGATAGGTTGTTATTTGGTCAGGAGGTTCTACCAAATGAACTTCCATCCTGTCTTGAATGCCTTTAGGTATCGTTCCAACAAACAATACAAGGCCGTTATCCGGGACCTTTTTTATCAACTTCAGCCTCTGCTTTATCGTATCTAATGCAGAAAGTACATTCTTTCTTGTCCTTTTCGATTTGATATTTGAAGCTTGTGAATATTCGTTTCTCATCTGGCTCATAACATCGTCCAGATTTTTGTCTGGAGGTATATAGATGCTGACGAGTTCTGTTCCTCTTCCCTTTTTTGCCTTCAATACTTCGATCTCTTTTTTTAATCTATGCCTATCCACGGAAGATATATCGTTCATTGAAACACCTAAGATTAATTGAAAGATGTTAAGGGTGGATAAAAATTGATTTCGGATCCCCCACCTGGAATCCTGCAGTCATATGTTAAAGAGTGGTGATATAATAAAATAAGGCAATCCCGATTATTACAAGAACTATAGATCTAATAATGTATTTTTTGATCTCCTTTTTGTACTCTGCTTTTTCTCCTGCCTTATGAGGCAGATATTCCTCTATACCCTTCCCTTCTTCTCTAAGGCGAAATTGCTCACAATCCTTACCTTTTAAGATATCATCTCGTTTGAGGGGTTTATTGAAAAACTCACACATATCCTCATCCAACCCACCACTACTCAATGCAAAGAAAACACAATCCTTACATGTATATTTTTCAGAGTTCATTCTATATCCACATCTTTGCTCTTAATTCAGTTGAAAATATTCTAAGTATAGCTATATAAATATTCTAGCTCGTATCAAAAAACTAGAGGCATAGTTACATCCCCCGAGACGATTCTTACATCAGCGCCCTTTGTGGCACTTTAAAATCTAAAAGCGGTCTTAGGCGGACGTCGTCTTCAATGACAAGGCGGATGCCCACAGTCGGGACCTCCAGGGTTATCTCTCTTGTCCTGCCGTACCTGCCCTTGCTTACAACAGCGGTGTCAAAGATGCCCAAAAGGTCAAGCTCAAGGATAAGATCAGAAACCCTCCTTGATGTCAACGTGTCCAAGGAAATCCTCCTGCATAAAGACTTGTATAATTTGTAGACATCACCTGTTGTAATTCTTCCTCCGCCTCTTTCCTCAAAAAGGATGACAGCGTATAGGACAAGCTTGCTTTGGGTTGGCAAAGTCCTTACAACCTCGACGACGTGGTCGCTTTCGATTTTTTCTTTGGCCTTCCTGACGTGGGCCTCTGTCACGCGCTCTATGCATTCTCTTTCTGCTATCTCTCCTGAGACCCTAAGAAGGTCCAGGGCCCTCCTGGCATCGCCGTGCTCCCTTGCGGCCAGGGCGGCGCACAGGGGGATGACGTACTCGTTTAAGACGCCAATCTTAAAGGCGCGCTCGGCCCTCTGGTTTAAGATGTCCTCAAGCTGCTTGGCATTATAGGGTGAAAAGACGATCTCCTCCTCGCCGAGGGAACTCTGCACCCTGGCATCAAGGTAGGAGGTGAATTTCAGGTCGTTGGAGATGCCGACGATGCTAACGCGTGCGTTTTTTAAATCTGCGTTTATCCTTGTAAGGTTGTAGATGACGCTGTCGCCGTTGTTGGCCACAAGCCTGTCTATTTCATCAAGGACGATTATTATGTATCGCTTCCTTCTATCAACAGCCTCGATGAAGGTCTTGTAGACCTTGTCTGTGGGCCAGCCTGTAAAGGGGATGCGCTCGCCGAACTGCTTGGCAAGACTTTGGAGTACTCTGTACTGGGTGTCGGTTATCTCGCAGTTTAAAAAGACAGTGTCTACAGGGATGTCCATCTTTGCTCCTGTCTTGTAGAGCTCATCGCAGATGAACCTGGATGTGATGCTTTTGCCTGTGCCGCTCTTTCCGTAGATGAGGATGTTGGAAGGTGTGTCTCCCCGGAGGACCGGCGCTAAGATGGTTGCAAGCTGCCTTATCTCCTTTTCCCGGTGAGGGAGCTCGTCAGGGGTGTAGGAGTGCCTTAGGACTTCCTTTTCCATGAACAAAGGCTCCCTTTGAAGGAGCGATTCAAATATGCCGCTGAATGAAGTTTTAAGGTCCATTGCCTCATCACTCTCTACATCAAACCTATGGTTCCACTGGAACTTATTTTCAAGAAAATCTGCTGTGGTTTTGTTTGAAATTTGCTGTGGAACGTCGTGTTCTTTTTGTTATTCTATTATTGTATTTAAACTTTTGTTAGATTATGTTTACTACATTTTAAATAATTTAAAAATTAGGAGAGGGGAGCGTTTCTAATGGAGTCCCTCTTGACATTTATATTGTCTATAGATACCCCTTTATTTCACTTGGAGAAACGCTACTAATCCCCTCTTTTCAGGCATCTGTATAGAACCGTTCTTCTTACTTAGAAATTACCTCATAGAAAAAATTATATTTAGATGATAAAAGTATGAAAATCCCTTCTTTATTGATTGTGTCTTCTATTTGATTGTATTTTAAATTAGAAAGAGTTATATATTCTATGAAATTATTGTAATATGAATATTAAAATATCAATAATTATTGTAATATAATTTAAAATACCTTCCAATGGAAACAGAGGGGTCTCTCTATAATTAAAAATCTAATTTATCTAGATACGATCGGCATTCAATTAACAATTTATGAATAGGCAACAGGAACTCGACAGAATAAAATTGATGGAAATAGTTATAATATTCATGATATTTTAAAGAAAGATCGAAATAGCTCAATTCAAGGGCTTTAGAATCTTTGTATTGTTTTAATATATCTTCTTTTAATTTCTCTATATCGTTTATAAGTTGTGTAAAAATTCGCCTAGATACAAGATCCCATTTGATCAATTGCAGAGGCTGTGGAAACAACTCTTTTTCAAGTAATTGCTTCTTTATATCCACATCTTCCTCCACCTCGGCAACGGGTCCAAGAACGAAACTTTCATTTCCAGATTTAATCTCTGATTCTTTTATCCTGAATATTTTCCCCTCCTTTTCCAATGAAGCTAGGTTTTTCAACAACGTATTTTTTTTAAGATCTTCCTCTATATCACTTAAAATGAGAAATAATTCATCAGGTGATGCGATTTTCAATTCATTTATTACTGAAAGGACGAGGTCTTTCATTTTTCAAAAATATTTACAGAGTCTCTAACTCGCTTGCGACGTTCCAGACCACGGTTCTGGCATGGAGAGGAAGATTTCTATCGTTGCTTATTTCCTCTAAAATGTAGAGGGCGGAACTTGCCCTGTTTTTTATTTCCTCGTCCTCGTTCAACAGGATATCTCTTGCTTCTTCTGCCCCCCTTCTAATATTTCGGGGTACAGAGGTATCATTTACCACCTGATTTAAAACTTCAACAATTTGTTTGACTTTATCATCGCCCATGTGAACATCTCCGGAAACTTATAAATAAATTAACCTCTTAAAAAATTCTCTCATGGAAAAGCTGGAAGAGAGGATGGTAGAACTTCTGCTTTCAAGAGCGAAGATGCTAAGGCAACACTGCCCCAAGTGCAAATCGCCACTTTTCGAAAAAGGGGGTAAAATAATTTGTCCTGCCTGTGGAGTTTTTGAAAAAGGCAAGGCAGTGAGTACAAAAGATAAGAAAACTGGTAAGAAAAAACCAAAGACCAAAAAGAAGGACAAAAAAAGCGACAAGATAATAAAAAAGAAGAGGGACGAGCTTTTAAAAAGACTGGTGAAAGAAACAAAACCTGATAAGATAGTTAATCTTACAGAGGCCGTCAAAAAGATGGACCACCTCTTAGGCGCTGAACAGAATGAAAGTCAATAAAGAACTACTAGATAAGATAAAAAAACTTGGACTCCCTGAGAAGGAAGAAAAGAACCCACATCTTCTTTTGCATGTCCACGGCGACGGCATCAAAGCCTCGAAGAAATTTAACGTAAAAATATACAAAAATAAAGAAGGAAAGCTTACATTAGTAACAAACGACGAAGAGACTTTACAAAGGTTGCTTAGAAATGAGCGGCCCAAAAAGAAAGAGAGGACAATTGTTATTGATGACTCAGGAGTGGGCTTCCCATTAGGAGGGGCTCTTGTGGGGGTATATGACACAAAGACGGGAAAGATTCTTTCAGATGAAGTTGGTGTTGAGTTCTTTCAAGGTGAGAAATTTGAAAAAAAATTATATTGTGCGGAGTATGCAAAAAAGGCGGTTGGATTGGTCCAGAGACTGGGGGCTGATCCGAAGGATACGAAGATTGTGATATGCACGGGTTATATCAACACCAAGGCTAAAGAGCTTTTAAGAAAAAAAGGGTTTCAAGTCGAGGTTGGGGAGATCGGAGAGCCGTTACAGTCAGAGCTGGAGAAGCTGCACGCTGATTATATAAGTTCATTGGGCTATGGCCAGTATTTCGATCCGAAGGAGGTATCTAGGTCAGAGCTTGGAAAAAGGTTTGAAGCTGTTGTTGAATGGATAAAGAATAATAATAAGATGCATCTAGCTAAAACGGGTTGGAAGTACTTCCAGCGGGAATAAAATTGGTTGTGCCTACCAGCCGGTTAGTTGTCTATCATTCTTTTGATATTACAGTAACGCAAGGCCTCTTCCTCGTCTTTGCAGATATCGGCCTCTTCCATGTAGCAGTCACAGCAGTCATTAAACGAGCATTTCATGGGACATCGCCACTTGATGACATTTCATGTTTTTTAATAACCGTATAAACCTGGTTATAATCTCTATATTACAAGTTTATTACACCGGTGAATGTAAAAGAATCAATGTCCCCCGTAAACGCTCTTGGGTTTGAAAGCTTCTTTTACATATTCGAGGTCCTTTTCATAGATATGCGCGTCTTTGAAAAAGCCGACCATCTGCCCAACTTCAAGGCCACCAACCTCTTTTGTGACGAATTCAGCGAGCCTGGCTATCCCCACAAGATTAGCGTTCGCTGCTTTGAAGATGTCCCAGCTTCTAAAATAAAAGAATACATTAAGAGAGCTATCAACAACCCTAAAATCCACAAGCCTAAGACAGGGAGGATCCTTTGCATCAAATAGACGGGGCTCTCCAACTTCCAAACAGAAGGTCCTGAGGTAGGGGTTCTCCTTCATCTTCTCTATGCATTTTTTCAATTGTTCGTTTTTATGGATCTGGTTGCCGTAGGTGTAGTCTTCTCCTGGCTGGATGGTGTCAAGTAGCAGATATTCCAGAGCATACGTCTCACAGAATGCACGGTCGTTGACAAACTTGTCGCTTACCATGGGCTCTGTAAGTGGTTCTTCGATGATTATCTGTCCGCCCAAAAGAGATAATGCCCCGGATCTAATATCCCTTCCAGTTTTCAATATTTCTCCCTTTTCTAGGCAGGTGGTGACTAATCCTTCCCAGGCGTCAGCTATGGTGATCTCCCTAATCTGTGAACCGAGGTTCATCTTATATCCCCAAACACCATTTTCTCGTCCAATAGCCCCTTTAGCGTCTCTGTCAATGCATCTGTCTTTATCCGTACCTGTGCTGTGGAATCCCTCTCCCGCAAGGTTACTGTACCGTCTTTTAGGGTGTCAAAATCTACGGTTACAGCATAGGGCACACCAATCTCGTCAACCCTTGCGTATCTTCTGCCTATAGAATCTGATTCGTCATACAAAGTCAAAAAGCCCTTTTTTCTCAATATTGATTGAATATCCAAAGCGATAGATGGCAAGGCATCTTTTGATACCAGGGGAAAGACCGCAACTTCAATGGGCACAACTGAATTTTTAAAACTCATCACAACCCTTTCGAGTCTTTCGTTGTAAGCGGATTCTAGGATGGAGTATATTATTCGATCGATACCAAAGGAGGGTTCTATTACATGGGGGACAAACTTTTCCCCGGTAACAGTCTCTTTGACTTTCTTTATGGTTACAAGTTCTTCATCTATATGCAAAAGCTTGTTTCCAACTGTTAGTTCTAAAAAGCCCTTATTTTTAAATGACTTAATGTCCTGCTCGTCCATCCTTTTAATGGCCTCGACCATCTCCCCGGCCTTACCTTTGTATTTGGGCCCGATCTTACCCATATTAGCTTCGATTATTTCCTTTTCAACGACCTTGGGCTCTTTAAACGGCGTAAAGGCTGTGAGATCCTCACCGCTGACCTTCATATGGGCTTTAAGATCATAGTCTGTTCTATCCGCGATACCGACAACCTCTATCCATCCGAAGCGTTGGGTAGATATCTCCACATCCCAGCAGTCAGCGGCATAGTGCGCCCTCTCAGTCTCTTTGTGCTGCCTGAATCTGATCTTATCCTCCGGTATTCCTAGGCTTTCCAAGAATTTCTTGGTCAATATCAGGTAATAAGTCAATAATTCGTGGCAGACAATACGACCCTCAACAGCCTCTTTTGCGGTCACTTCCCTCTCATTTCCGTCGGCAGGCAGAACCTTTATAATCTCATCCGAGATTTTGTCAAATTTTTTGTGTTTCTTTTCACTAGGATGGACGAAAACCTCTGCTTCTGCCTGGTTGAACTCCCTTAGCCGTATGACACCCTGCCTGGGTGAGATCTCGTTTCTGTAAGCCCGGCCTAACTGGGCTATCCCTAAAGGCAGCTTTTTTCTGTTGAATCTGTAAAGGCGGGGAAATGCCATAAACATGGCTTGGGCGGTCTCGGGTCTTAGATATCCTACCTTTTTACTTCCCGGACCGATATGGGTTTTGAACATCAAATTAAAGCTCCAAACGCCTCCAAACTTTCCCTTGCATGCCGGACATTTGATCTTATTTTTATCTATCAATTCTTCAAGTTCTTCAAACGACAGACCGTCAGTTTCGATATCTTTAATCTTCTCTTGTATAAGGTGGTCTGCTCTGTAGGCTTCACCGCATTTCTGGCACTCTACCATTGGATCAACGAATCCGCCGACATGGCCGGAGGCAATAAAGACATCTTGCATCCCCACTGTGGGTGAGGATATCTCGAAAAAGCCCTCGCCTAGAATGAAGAAATCCCGCCATTTGTCCTCTATCTTCTTCTTCAAGCTTGCGCCCAAGGGTCCGAAGTCGTAAAAGCCGCTGACTCCCCCGTAGATCTCAAATGCAGGCCATATAAAGCCCCTGCGCAGAGCCAGTTCCATAACTTTTTGGTGCCTATCCATCTTCTTATCAACCCTTGGTAAAGGCATAGTTAAAGGTGGTATAAAACTTTATACCTTTGTGGAGAACTTCAGGTGATAATCCCACTAAATATATATAACCAACTCCCTGATTTTCTCTTATGAATTTAAACGAGAACGCTGCTGGTATCGCACTGGAGTTAATTGAAAGACAAGAAGAACTGAACATAAGTTCTTTCAAGCTTAACAACGGCACCAAGGTCATCGACTGCGGCGTTAAGACCATGGGCTCTTTCGAGGCTGGAAGGCTTTTTTCTCTAGCATGTCTTGGCGGTTTGGCCGACATAACTTTTCAGCCCCAGGATCTAGAAGATCTTACCATCTTTAGCACGATTGTTGAGAGCCACGACCCAGCACTTGCCTGTATCGCTTCCCAGAAGGCGGGATGGAATATCAATATTGATAAATTCCAAGCTCTGGGTTCAGGTCCGGCCAGAATTTTGGCAAAAAAGCCCAAAGAGACATACAAGAAATTAAATTATCTAGAGAAATCTGATGTGGCGGTTCTTGCTCTTGAGTGTACCAGATTTCCAACAAAAAGTGTTTCTCAATACATAGCAAAGGAATGCGGTGTTGATCCGAGCAATCTCTATCTTTTGGTGGCTAGGACAGCGTCAGTAGTAGGAACGATCCAGATATCAGCAAGGGCCACAGAGACCGCCCTTTTTAAGTTGGATCATCTAGGTTACCCTTTAAAAGCGATAACACATAGCCTTGCAATGGGTCTTGTAGCACCAATAGTTGGAGACGACAACAGGATGATGGGAGTGACAAACGATATGATTATCTATGGATCGAATGTCAAGCTTGACGTTATAGAGGATACAGATGTAGAAAAGATACCTTCCAAGACTTCAAAGGCGTATGGCAAGACGTTCTTTGAGATATTTGAGGATGCAGGACACGATTTTTACAAAATCGATCCTGGGATATTTGCCCCTGCAGAGGTTACGTTATTCAATGTGAAGTTAGGTCTTGAGAAATCAGCTGGAGAACTTGACCTGGACATGGTAAAAAAGTCCATAAGGGGTTGAGAGCATGGGAAAAAAGGTTTATCTTGTGGGTGCAGGACCCGGAGACCCCGGGTTGATAACCGTCAAGGCGTTGGATTTGGTAAAAAAGGCCGATACTATAATCTATGATCGCCTGGCCAACGAGGAGATCCTAAAGCATGCTAAAAAAAGTGTAAAGCTTGTTTATGTCGGCAAAAGAACAGGGCAACACACCTTTTTGCAGGACGAGATAAACGACATTCTGGTAAAAGAGGCCGATGAGAAAAAGATCGTTTTAAGGCTTAAAGGGGGGGACCCGTTTGTCCTGGGAAGGGGCGGTGAAGAGGCCAAGGCATTAAAGGAGAACGGCATTGACTTTGAAGTCATACCTGGCATAACTTCTGCTATAGCTGTACCCGCTCTGGCGGGCATCCCGGTCACCGACAGACGCTATGCTTCAAGCTTTACTGTGGTCACAGGGCATGAGGATCCGACAAAGCCGGAGTCAAAAGTGGACTACGGAAGATTGAACGCAGACACAGTTGTTATATTGATGGGAATCGGCAATCTTGAAAAGATCGTTTCTCAGATGCTAAAGACAAGGAAGAGGGACACTCCTGCGGCCATTATTCAAGAAGGGACAATGGCAGAACAGAGGGTTGTGGCGGGTACTTTGGAGGACATCGTCTTTAAAGCAAAGAAAAGCGGTATTAAGCCTCCTGCTATAATTGTGGTTGGTGAGGTAGTAAAGTTAAAAGAAGAACTTGGGGATTAAAGCCCGACCTTGTGTTTTTTTTAGAAATCTTTTTTATCAAAGCATCTTGAATATCCAAAGGAGGTGATTGGATGCCGTTTGTCAAGGTTATGATGTGGGAAGGAAGGACTAAAGAACAAAAAGCAGAGCTTGCGAAAGCAATTACAGAAGCTGTAGTGAAAATTGGTAAAACGACGCCTGAACACACAACAGTAGTCTTCGAGGATGTTTTAAAAGAGAACTGGGCTATAGGAGGAGAGCTATCGGCATAGTCACATCTGAAGTTATTGAGTGTGTGTGGAGTGGGCGATAGAAAAAAAGCGTCTAATCTAACGTTTGAGAGAGGGTGTGGTTGAGATTAGAATATCGCCCACTTATCTTTCCTAGATAAAAGTAACCTCTGGTAAGAAAACTGTAAAAATATGCTTCCAGGCATTCCGCATTTACTTTTAGATGGGAGTTTGGCTCATAAACAGAGACATCTGCAAACTCCTTTAGTATAGCTTCTTCTAAAGTCCTTCTATCAGGGGATTATAAAAATTTATTTACAGAAGTCCCTTTACATCTCTCTTGACCATTGCCCTCGTTGCATCCATCTGCATTTGCATGCTCATATTAGCACGATCTAGTTCCCCGGCAACCATATTTGTAACTTCAGCAAGAATAGGCTGTTCCTTTCCCACTGCTTTCTCTGCATCTTCTAGTTTTTCAGAAATTTTCTGTATGAGATCCTTCTTGACTGCTTCAATTGTATTTCTTAATTTTTTCTCACCCGCTTCGATTCTATCATCAGCTTTTTCTTGAACCGATCTAAATCCGATAGTGGACAAATATGATGTCCAAGTTGCCCCGATCACTATGGATTGGAAGTGGATTGATAGATTCGCATTCAGACCTTCTACCGTTGTCCTTCCCGCTAACATGGCCCCGAAAACACCACCCAGACAGATATAAAATAAGAATCCCAAGCCCCTTAAAATAATCTGATGGTTCCTTATATCACGTTCCAGAGTTTGTAGCCTTAACCTTTCAGCCTTTAGTTCAGACAACGATGTTTCGAGCACGATGGTTAGGCGTTTCGTAAGATCAGAATCCACTGATTCTTCTCTCAACCTGGCCTGGATATTGTCAATCTCTTTTTCTGTATTGCTAATATGTTCTTTGTGCTCCTTAGCCTCATTTTCTATGTCAGCGGTGTCAAAAAGCGGACGGAATTCTGGGATGACCTCCTGTTTAGCCAGATAGACGGTCAGAATAGCCCCCAGCGCCCCAAACAAAAACAAGCTCATGTTCACCATTATATCATCCTCCATTTTTTTCTGACAATGGCAATTCCGGATAGTTACATATATCCGAACTCATTTTCGCATACTCTGTCCATTGTCTCCATCTATTCCTTTCTCCCAGTGTTATTTAAAATTATAGTTTTAGAAAATAGAAAAACTTAAATCTCAAGATAGTTGAAAGGGGATGCAGAGTAAGAAAACAATAAAGTGGTGTGTGTTGTAAGATGAAGCGAGATGTCGTTTTGGCAATAGTGATTTTTATATTAGTAATTACAGCGGATTACTATGGAAAATGAGGAAATATTATGGACGGCAGAGACTCTATTATAAACCGGTTTTCAAGGAACACGAAAGCAATTACATTTGGGCTCATTATTTGGA
>JBHICB010000001.1:0-31154 GCA_046759365.1 Hydrothermarchaeales archaeon (SeqCode) | reverse complement strand
GACGAGTATTTTTGCTTTGCCGAAATCATCGTCGAAATTGTTTTCCCTTCTCTCCTCATCTTCGTTGTTTTCCATTGCTTGTTTGACCAAGAAGTCCATTTTCTTTACCCCCTATTTCACAAACAATATGTGAATAGTGAACAACTTGTTCACAACATAGTATATAAATCTTCCCATATATCGGGCATATTAAGGCTAAAAATACTAAAAATAATGTATATGTTATTATTTTGAGTGAAGTATTGCAATAATCTATAATTATCTAATAAAAAGGTTTATATACTGGAATAAAATAAAGATTTTGCTTTAATTTGTGAATATGTTATTTTGATAATATGTTAACATGAGTATAAGATAACAAGTGAAAAAGTGATTAGCATGGTCATCAAAATCAAGATGGAAGTTCAAGACGAAAAGACTAAATCAAATATAGTATTTGAAGGACTAAGCTTTGTAGAGGCAAAGAATAGGATTGATGAATTTATATCCTATGCTTATAGAAACGAGACCTTTGAAACTACAGAGGCTCAATTTAAACCTGAATTCCTCCCAGAATGGATAACTGATTTAGACCTTGAAAGCCTATCCCAAAAAGACAAGCTTATGATTCTACTTAAAAGGGAACATCCAGAGGGTTGGGTTAGATCCCAGCAGTTAAAAGGAGAATACGATGCTGCTTATGCTGAGCATATAAAGTTGAGTTCAGTATCGACGTATCTTGCAAGATTTTATAATCAAGGGGTAGTGGAGAGGAAAGGATCTCGTGCTCAAAGAGAATATCTATTGGTAGAAGATAAAAAGGCAAAGGTCTGATTATAATACACTCAATATATCTCTTGGATGGTCTAAAACCTCGATGAACTCCATTTGCCTCAGTTTTTTCACATTTTCAGCATCTATTTTCCTTACTTTCATCCTTAGCTTCTTCCCCCCTATGATGGAGTTATAAGTACAGAATTCCATACATCTGCCGCATGCATTGCATTTTAGTAGATCTATAGAATAGTTGATTATAGCTTCTTGTTCACAGTTATCGGCGGCAATGCAAGGTGAGCATCTCACACATATTTCTTTATCAATGTAATGCGGCAGGGCCGTTTCAGTGATCTTTTCCTCCTTGTCTACTGGGACAATATAAACAGCAACCATGCTTTTGGCAGCATGAGAGACAGCGTTTGTTACTAGGGTATCTGATATTCCGTTTACTATCTTTGAGACCGTATTTGTCGTAGCAGGTGAAACTACCAACATATCATATCGACCTAAAAAAAACCTACCAGTTGAAGGGGAGCTCGAACCCTGCTTTTCTGGAGCGAATATCTCCTCCAAATAACCGCCCGGGGATATCTTTTCAAGTTTATCCCACAGGCCATAAGCTTTAATCACTTCCTCGCCACTTTTTGACAAAAAGGATGTAACTTTATGATCTAAAGACGCCTCCCCCATAATATCAAAGGTCTCTTTGATAAGGTGTCCTGCTCCTGTAATGCCCCATGCGATATTCATAATCTGCCTTCCAGGAGTTTTTCTATTCTATTGTATTCTTCGTTAGCCAGTGTTTTTTTAATTATCTGAAGATAACGTTTTGCTCCTTTCTTCTCCCCTCTTGATAATAGGATGGCAAGTTCTATTGCTGCAAATAAACCCCTATTGATTGCCATAGGATACTCTTTTAATACATTTATAGATACAACCTCGCAACTGATGAAAGAAACTTTTGCTTTCCCGTGACGATCATGCGTCTCCCCCTCCTCATGAGACAGCAATTTCAGCTCGATATAAGCGTTTGTATCAGATAAATAAGGAGCTTCTATATATTTTGCTTCAGATACCTGTTTTGTTTCTATATCTTGCTCCTCTTTGCCTTTCCCCTGGCCTGTTATGGCTGTTTTTAAGAACAAATATGGGTCATAAACGATGTTTAGAATGCAACACTTTTTTTTAATAAGGTTTCTGTAAGTATCTGAAAACGTATGTATTTTCATATTGACTTTTCTATCTTTTAGGAATACCCCGATAGGAGCGGCATTGGGGGTATGATCTTCATTAAATGTAGTCACAATGCACTCAGAAATTGCTCCTTCTTTGAACCCCAACTTCTCCATTTCTTCTCTAATTCCCATACCTAGCCTCACAAATAGATTTAGCCTCTTGTATTTATCTTTTAAGATAGCCTAAGGTAAGGATTGAAGATAAAAATATTTTATTTTCTTAAAATGTTGCATATCACAAGATATAATAACATATTATGCGAATTTATTGATTTAATAGCCTAAATGTATACTTTTTTATTAAATATCATAATATAAAGAGTCATCTACAGCCATTATATAAAATTAGATTTTCAAATTATTTAAAAATGAAATCATTAGTGAAGAAGTTACTAAATCTGCGGTTGTACCCGGATTAAGTCTATTTCCATTGTTACGGAGCTTTTTATCAAAATTTTCGATTTCTGTAGGATCCAATCCATTGTCCAAAATTTCTCTTGCAATTGCAGATATTTCTTGGGCTACCTTATAACCGTTTTTCTTTACAATCAGTGAATCTTCATATTTTGATAATATAGTCATAAAACAAGTAAGTATTGCTTGATTGATATCGTTAGTCCCATCAAAAATCTCTACTATCCTGGGGTAACCCACCGTAAAAGAGATTTCAAACTTGGTCGTCAATTCCTTAGCAATAGTATCCTGTTTTGAATAATTCATAACATCAAATAAACTCAGATTTTGTTCTTCAATGGTAGTCAGCGACTGCTCATTGTTTATGTCGAGAAATTTTACCTTATCAAGCCAGCTGGGTTTAAGAGATTTTATCGCATCGTATAAAGCCACTGTATCAGAGCAAGTAGTATTTTTTACGACTCTATCGATGTTCTCTCTTATCTGCTCATTACTGTAATTGCCCTGGGCCATGGTCATACCTGCCGCCGCTGCCAATGGTATTAGAAGCATCGATATCCCTAGATTAGTATTTCCTCCAGAATGAATATCCCTGCTTTCTGTCACCGCTTTCTTTATCAATGAGCCTAAACCAATAGAATTTATTCCGATCTCTCCATTCTCTGCCCTATACCCCCCAATAGTCGCATCTTCCACTGCTTTTCCTATGGCAATCCCGCTTACTAGAAAATGTTCATATTTTGTGTCGTCAAAGTCGTGATATCGGCTGACGTTCCCTGGCTTTGGGCAGCTAACTTCTAGAACACATGCCAACTGGGCATATGTCGCTATATCTTCGAGCTTCATTGACTCACGAGATTTATTTTACCCCTTTGTTGGTATAATATACGTTTTTCAACTAAACGAACTTAATTTAAATTCAATTTTATCAAAAACTTTGCTAATTTAATCTTATCCTCTAATGAATCCATTATTGTATTTGTTTTGAGACATTCGATTTCTAATTTGTTTATTTGTTCTAATATACTGTCTTTTTCCAGGTTGTCAATAACAAATTTTGTTATCAGTCCTTTATAGATCTTGGCCACATTGACCGAGTTTGTGCCATATCCTTTGGCCGTCATAAGTTTTCCTGCAGGTCCACTTAAAGGTCTGTCCCCAATTATGGGAGAAACGGCGATGCATCTGTTCTTTTTTCTCTTTAACTCTTGAGGCATTCCCTTCAAAGATAGTATCGGCAGGATGCTTGTAATTGGATTGCTGGGACCTATTATTATTCTATCTGCCTTTTTTATGGCGCCAATTGCGCCATTGAAAGGAAGGGCCTTTGAGATTCCCTTATAATTTACATCCAATACTTCCAGCTCTCCTTTATTGGCAACCCAGAATTCATGGAAATCCATATCTTTTTTTAGGGTCTTTACAACAGTTTCCACTCGGGCATCTGTCATGGGCATGACTCTGGCTTTAACTCCTAGCGCTTTTCTTTGAATGTCAATTGCTTCAGATAAACTCAGTCCATCTTTGATCAATTTGCCTCTTTGAATATGTACGGCCCTGTCCATATCTCCGATTTTAAACACTTCGTTATAACCGAGTTTCCTGAGGGTTTCATGAGTTTTGAAGGTATCTCCTTTAATGCCGTACCAATAAGAATCATCGATTTTGTCTGCTAAAGTATAAAGGACTGTGTCGATGTCTGGAGAGAAGTAGCCATGGCTTAGCCATTTGTCCTCGGCTGTATTGACAATTACGGTTATATCTTCATTATTTACTACTTCTTTTATTCCTTGGAGAAGTTTCGGTGTTCCAGTTCCTCCTGACAATATGGTGATCACAAGGATTCTCCCCAGGGTCTGAAAATATCTTTCTCTTTTTCTCTTAAAAGGTCAGAGGCTTTTCCCTCGCCTCTAAAATTGCCACCTTTTATTAAAACCACAGGCGTCTTTTCATCTGCATCGCCTGAAACCAGGTTTGCAAGTGAGGCCAAGCAATCTCCCACAGAGACCCGCGTTGTCTCAAGTGTTTTACCATAAAGGTCTTTTTCACCCCTTCTGTCCCATAAGACGTTGATCCCTGAAGCGCCTATTGCCGCTCCGATAGAGCCGTATCTAAACGGTCGGCCAAACGAATCTGAGATTATTACACCTGTGTCTTTTCCTATTTTTTCCCTTATGATTTTCCTGATTTCTGAAGCGGTTTTGTCCGGGTTTTCTGGCAATATTTTGACTTTGCCTTCCTTAATATTGCTTGAATCGATTCCTGCGTTAGCGCAGATCTGACCGTGTTTGGTCTCGGTTATGATGAAGTTTTCCCCTATTTTTATGATCTCTTTGGATTCTTGAAGGATTAGCTCCACCAATCGTGGGTCTTTACCTGTCTTTTTTGCTATTCTTTTGGCTTTTCTTGACGGTATCAAAGTGTTTAGATCAATTATTCTTCCTTCGGACTTTGAGACGATCTTTTCTGTGACTACAATTACATCATCATCGTCTAATTTCAGGCCTTCTTTTTTGAGAGATTCAAGGATTAATTCAGGGACGTCAGCTCCCCTTTTTATCAGGGGAAGTTTTAGGCCATATGCCTTCAGATTTGCCATGGCCTCGAATTATTTTTTTAGGTTAAGTATTTTTTCACCTAGAATCTGGCCCTACCATGGACTGATGTTCTTTTCAATTTTTTTTTGAACAAGATTTGATATTCCAAAGCATGCTTTTTTTTAAAATATGAACACTAGGGACAAGATTTGGGTAGTTGATGATGACGGCGACATCCGTTTTTTAATTCATTATTACCTTTTTTGTTAATCTTTTAGCAGAATTTTTTAACCAATCCAATGGTGTTAAAATGGTGCGGCTACCGGGATTCGAACCCGGGCAGCAAGCTTTTTCCGCTTTAAGATTTATTCCTATTGTCCTAAAGCTTGGGAAGCTTGAGTCCTACCGCTAGACTATAGCCGCTTCATGACCACTTCTGTTAAAAAGTTTAAATTTTTTTTGGCCGTATCTCGCTATTTCCACAAATTATTGAGTTGTACTTTTTCTATCCTAGTCTGTCGGGGGGATATTGCCTCGATTTGATGTTTTGTTAGGGATCAAAATATCTTCAATATTCTTTACTCCCCCTACTTCGTTGACTGTTTTTATGTATAAAACGGTAGAAAGAATTTTTTGGTGGGCCCGGGGGGAATCGAACACCCGATCTTCAGTGTGTGAGACTGACGTCATAACCACTAGACTACGGGCCCGCGTGAAGTTAAGTCCACGTATGTTTGAGAACTTAAAAATTTTATTGAAAAAATGGGCCCGGGGAGAATCGAACACCCGATCTTCGCCGTGTCAAGGCGATGTCATAACCACTAGACCACGGGCCCTCTTTGCGCAAAGTATTTTACAGAATATTAACTAGAACAAGCCTTTGCTTTTTACCACTCTAAGCTTGGCCCTGTCCCCTACATATTCGCCGCTTTGACTTTGCACAGTTACCTCAAGGATATAATCCCCCGGCACAGCGTCAGAAGTTAAAGATGCCTCAAAGGTAACCACCCTACTCTCCCCAGGTTTCAGCGTAAATTGGGTCCTTTCAGGTCTCTTTACATCTACGCCTTCTGTCTTAACCACATCAATAATTATAGTCTCTGTTGCAGTGCCACCATTTTCAACCGTTGCCTCCAAAACTATTGGTTGAGATTCATCTAGACTGATTTTACTCGGCACAACCTCTCCATTCAATTTGAGATTTTTTGCCCTCCCAATTGTACACCCAGACGTTACCAAAACCGCAAGTAATATGATGGCTATCCATGACCTATCCATAAAGTCACCGAAAAAAGTTGACTTTAGGGGTCTTATAAACCCTTTGGTGGACTCGCCGGGATTTGAACCCGGGGCCTCTGCCTTGCGAAGGCAGCGCTCTGCCAGACTGAGCTACGAGCCCATAGAAGATATCTCTATAAATGAAGAAAGTTTTAAATAAATAACTTTCCAAGGAATTTTGTTCCTTTTGGGCCCGTGGCGCAGCATGGTTAGCGCGTTCGGCTGATAACCGGAAGGTCGAGGGTTCGAATCCCTCCGGGCCCATACACCGGAAAAGACTTAAATACTGTTTCACATACATTGGAATCGATATGAATTGAAGCGGGGTGGGGTAGCCAGGTCAATCCCGCCGGGCTCATAACCCGGAGATCGGTCGTTCAAATCGACCCCCCGCTACTTCAGAGGTCGAACAATGAAAATAAAACATTCTTGTTCGGCTTTTACTGCTTTTTATCAGGACCAAAATTCAGAAAATTAGCCTATGATATGGCAAGAAAGGATAAAATACTATAAGCACATATTATTCCTCATGGATCTGCAAAAAAAAGTAACAGAAGAATTTGTAAAGAATGTCAAGGAAAAATACGGTGACAAAATAGAAGAGATAATCTTATTTGGTAGCCATGCCCGGGAGGATTATAATGAGGAAAGCGACATAGATCTGCTTGTTATTACCAGGGAAGACCGATTCAAAGTGCAGAAGGACCTCTCTGGGATAGCCGTTGATATATTGCTAGATAAGGGGGTTTATATCTCGCCGAAAGCGATATCAACAGAAGAGTACGAATTCATGAAGAAAATAAACACAGGATTTTATCAGAACATTACCAGAGAGGGTGTGGCTATTGGATGAAGCCCATCTTCTTCTAGAGGAAGCAGAATCTAAATTGAGGTCCGCAATGATCCTTTATGAAAAAGGAGAGTATGGCGACGCCATAAGCAGGGCCTACTATAGCATGCACTATTCTGCAAGAGCCCTGCTCAGCACCAAAAACATCTTTCCAAAAACTCACAAGGGAGTAATTGCCCAGTTTGGACTGGAGTTTGTAAAGAAAGGTGTGGTTGAGGATTACTACGTCAAGATCATAAGCACAGCAAGGGAAAGCAGGGAGCGAGCGGACTACGGGATAGGGTATGAATTCACAGAAGAAGAAGCAGAGGATATAATCCATGATGCAGATAGACTTCTGGAAAGGATTAGACGGGCCATAGAGGATCTAGCCAAAGATTAGTTATTATAACAGAAAATATGAGTTTTCATACCTACTCATTTTACTCCTTGAGAACATCGTTTAACCTGGTTAGGGCCTTTTGAATTTTTTCTTTCATCATGTCTTCACCATAATTCTCTAACCTTCCTATAAGCGTTTATTATCTCTTTTTCCGAAATCCCCGATTCCCAAAAATGAGGCTCAGGTTCACCATGGGCCATCTCTTCAAACTTGTCTAGTATCTCCCTTTTAATGTTTATTTCCAAGCTACTGCTGAGAGTTAGATATAGGGCCTTTTCAACCTTGAACTTCCTAGCCCTTTCGATAACGTATTCCCAGTCTATTATCTCAGGCTCCATGAGCAAGCTTACATAGTCAGATATCCTAAGGGCCAACCCTCTCTGGAATATGCAGTAAGCAAAAAGGACAATGGAATCCTCAAGGGACGCTATTTTCAATCGCGTACCTTTGTACAACAGAAGATTGGCATTTTTAAACATCTTTGTGTCGCTAAGACCCAACACTTCTACCGGTACCTTCCACTTTTTTCCCTCAAGCAGGTGTTGCTCAAAAGGCTTTGTTAACACCACAAGATAATCTTCCAGCCTGCCGTGTCCATACTTCAAAGTAACCAAAGATCCGAAAAAGAGCACATTTTTATGCTCCTGGAAGATTCTGGTTGCTATATCAAGTACATTTGATTTGGAGATGGTTGCAAATTTAAAGACCGCCTCCTCAGGACTGGTTAAAATATATCTCTTACCTTTGCCCCTTTCAATCTCTCTTATCCATCCTTTTTTAGCTAGCTCGCTTAAAATTTTCCTCGTTGTGCTTTCTTTTACGCCCCATGCATCTACTGCTTCGCGTAGATCGAATTCTTTCTTCAGAACGTACATCTCAGAGTATCTTCTTGCAAGCCATTCAGGGATCCACTGTGTCATGTGAGTAAATAGCTCACTTTTAGTATAAAAACTTATTTGTGAGTAAATAGCTCACATTTAGAAAAATAGCAAACATTTTCAAAGTTCACTATTCGTCCCCCCATACTCTTTAAGCCGTTCAAATCGACCCCCCGCTACTAACTCATATTCGTATAGGAATAAATACAAAGGCATTTTCTTCTACATTCTCATTTTCATAGATGTTTATATATAACAAAATTATGTAATAGACGATCTAATTGAAAGTTATAGCACTATTAGAAGAAGATAGACACAACTTTATTTATATTTAAAAGGACTAAAGTGGGACGATGCCTACTTGCGAGAAATGCGGAACTGCATACAAGGAAGGAGACGTAATCTGCGTATGGTGTGGGAATTTGCTGACAAAACCAAGTGTCGGCAAATCCAAAAAAAAGACCATAAGAGAGAAACAGAAAGAATTGAAAAAGCAGTTAAGTGAGATAATAAAGGCCCATGAGAGGGACGAAATTGGTGAAGAAGAGTTCAAAAAGAAGAAAAGGGAGATAGCAAGAAAAATATCTGAGATTAAAGCTCAGAGAACAATTTCTAGATATAAGGGGCCTAATAAGGAGCCGGAGACATATAAGACACCTCCTCGAATTGCCCGCAGACAAAAACCTTCAAAATGGTGGTACCTTACACCACTATTTTTCAACATTTTTGGTGGAGTAATTGCATATTTTGCGATTCGAAAATATGACTACAAAATGGCAAGAAACATGATAGATTTTGGAGGGTTCATGCTCCTTGTAACTGTCCTTTCTGTGGTGTTTCTGCCAGGCATTATATCCAACTTCAGAAGACAAGAAATTAATGCAACAGAATCGAATATAACAACCATGCTTGAAAACATTACAACAGAACAAGTTTTAGAAAAGGTTTTTATAAACAACAGTCTTGAGGAAGCGTGTCAGATCCTTGGATTGTTCAGCAACTATACCGATCTTCAAAAACAGGACATTTTCAGTTCCACATACAAAGACAAATACATTACATGGGAAGGGGCAATTTTGGTAGCCGCAAATAAGGATTCTGAGGGATATATACTCCAGCTAGAACACTCCACTGGTTGTGAGATCGTTGCGAGGATAAATTGGGATCAAAGAGGAAAACTCGTAAATATCAATAAAAATGACGCCATTATGATTACGGCAAGACTCACAGACTATGACCCTGCAGGCATAATCTATGCTGCAGATGGAGAGATAGTGTTCTAAAGATTTATGCAGATTCCCAAAAATCTAATGCCATCTCTTCCTTTTTTCACTTTTCCATATTCCTCAAACAAAGAGAGAAATTCCTCTGGTGACTCCAACGCATAGGGATAGAAAGATTGGTCTTATGCCGTAAACATATTACACCGAGCGTGCCACCTCTCTTTGAACTTCTTTTTGCCCAGGGGCCACGCCACTTACTTCCAACAAATCTTTTTTCACATAAATTGGGGCTCCCCTCATTAAAGCGATTATAATACTATCAGAGGGGCGAGCATCTAACTTCTTTACCTCACCGTCTCTTACAACGATAGTGGCAAAAAAAGTTCCAGCTTCGAACTTATCCACAGAAATATAAACGATATCAGTTCCGGATTTTTTAAGAATCTCATCAAGCAGATCATGGGTCATTGGCCGCTTAGAGGATAAATTGTTCATAACCCTAACTAAAGTATGAGCCTGATCCATTCCTATATGAATTTGCAGAACCTTTTCAGATTCATCACCACCTATAGAGATTACACCGCCACTGGCCGAGATCTGCAGGTCTTTTACCTCGGCTTTAATGTAACCTTCAGGAGTTGAATCTGAAATCATTGGTTTCTTGGTTGGTATCGGCCTACTGGATAAAAATACCAAAACAAGTGTAAAAAAGAAGACGATTAAAATTCCAAAGGCAATATTTCTAGCTTTAAACATTAAAATATATAATATTATTCAAATGTATAAAGTTAAGGGAAAAATTCGATAAAAATCATTCCAGTATTGGGAAATACACTGAAATGCCGTATGAACAACAATCTCCGATGATTATTACATCGGATATACCCATGTTTAGTTTGCAATTTTTATCTTCCTTCTTTTGATAAAATTATAATTTCGCTTCAAGGCGAGCAGAAAAGTAAAAATAGGGGATTATAAAATTTTATCTAATAGAGCCAATAACTCTCATAGCCCCGCGGAGGCGGTAATTTTGTTGGATTCTTCAAGAGATAGCCTTGTAAAGTATTTTATCGTAGCTATTATTGCAGGTTTTATCTGCGGAGTTGTGCTCTTAGGAGGCATCTATTACTTGGATTTATTTCCTAAAAGAACTGTTACCCCCATATATACCACCTCTGTTTCCGGAACCCTCCCAGAAGTCATGAAGACTGAAGAAAGCATAGTAATAGGGGTATATGAGAAAATAGGGCAGTCTGTGGTTCATATCACCACCACTACCCTGACTACTGATTTTTTTATGAGGGACATTCCACAGGAAGGGGTAGGATCCGGAATAATACTGGATGTTAACGGTTATATATTGACAAATTCGCATGTGGTGGAGGATGCTGAAAAGGTCGAAGTGACATTACCCGATGGTGAAGTCGCTTTTGCCAAGCTTATAGGAAAAGACCCCACAACGGATATTGCTGTCGTCAAGATAAACCCAAATACTAGATTAACACCCTCCGTTCTTGGAGATTCAGATTCGCTTAGAATCGGCCAATTAGCTATAGCAATAGGAAACCCCTTCGGCCTTGACAACACTATAACAGTGGGGGTTATAAGCGCCCTGAATAGGACCTTGAGATCAAGAAACAACTTTGAGATACAGGGAATTATTCAGACAGACGCATCAATTAACCCCGGAAATAGCGGAGGCCCACTGGTAAATTCGAAGGGGGAGGTTATTGGTATCAACACAGCAATATTTTCTCCGATTAAAGGTTCGATCGGTATCGGATTTGCTATCCCGATAAATAACGCAAAGGTTGTGGCTGAGGAACTAATAGAACACGGAAGGGTAATCCGTCCATGGTTGGGCATAACAGGCTATACTGTAACAGAACGCACTTCAGAGGCTCTGGACTTACCGATAGAAAACGGAGTGATCATAGCAAGCGTAGTCGACGGCGGACCGGCAGATGATGCAGGGTTGAGGGGTGGCGAGGATCTAACCATCGTCGGTGCCCGTGCATTAGTAGTCGGAGGGGACATTATAACAAAATTTGACGATAGGGAAATAAAGTCAATGGATGAACTTGTCGAAGCTATCTTGGAGCATGATGTGGGGGACGAAGTCAAGATAGAATATCTCAGGAGCGGAAAAAAGAGCAATACTGTTGTGAAGCTTATAGAGAGACCGAGTTAATATTTAATATGTTATCGGTCTTTTCAAATAACTCCCCTAAAGTTCCAGTATTTTCTATGACGTAGTCTGCCATCTCCTTGATGTCGTCGATGTAACGCTCGGTTTCTCTATTCTCTGCTTCTAAAAACTCTTTGTAAGTTATAGTGGATTCTCCTTTTTCTCCGCGATTTTTGCATCTTTCATAACGCAATTTAACAGGTGCATCTATGGATAGGAGGAGATTATTTTCAAAGCTTCTAAGCATCTCCACCTCGTTTTTGTATCTTATACCGTCTACGACTATAATTTTTGACCCATCTCTTTCCAGATCCTTTTTAAAAGCATCAACGATAATGCCCATCCCCAACTTATTTCTAATGCAGGCCCCGAGTTCTTGAAGCAATTTCCGATCATGTGGGAGGTATAATCTGTCAAGCAGGTCCATTAAAACTTGGGAGAATCTGTGCTGACTAGCCCCATATTTTTCGTTAATATAATCGCTAACTACCCCCTTTCCCGCTCCCATCCGGCCGATCAGACCGACCACTAGTTTCATTCCTTTACCTCTAAATGGGCAACTTTGACATTGGCGTTTTCTAATATTTTAAGACCTTCTTCATCAGAATAATCGCCACTTATTACAACACGTTTAATGCCCGAGTTCACTATCAACCGGGCACATATCTTGCATGGGAAGCCGTTGACATACAAAGTGCAACCCACACTCTGCCTACCTGCCTGTATCAATGCATTCATCTCAGCGTGAACCGCAGGGCATATCCCATGTCCCATCCCGCTCTCTATCTCCATCTCATCTTTTATACAACCGATGTCCACACAATGAGGAGCCCCTCTGACAACGCCGTTGAATCCTGTGGAGACGATCTCATGCTTGTGATTGACGACAAGAGCACCGAACTGCCTCCTGATACATGTAGATCTCCTGGCTGCGTCCTCAACTATCTTGGCAAAATATTGATCCCAAGTCGGGCGAGTGTCCGCTCCCACTTTTACTGGTTCTTTTTTCAAATCTTTTTCCTCCGAAGAATATTCGTTTATTGTTTTTATTGTTGTAATAAGGCTTCACCTCGGCTTTTGGTTTTGCTTTTTTAAATTAATCTACCTTTTGATCATACAAGGTCCAGTTCATTTATGTCTAGTGGTTCGACTGGAGAATCTTGAATATGATTTTTGAAGCCAGGACTGGGGTATAATTGTCGTAAAGGGGAGTTATTTCTGTTATATCTGCTCCGATTAATTTAGAATTTCTAACAAGCCGGGATAAATGGACAACATCTCTAAATCCAAAACCAGAAGGCTCAGGGTTACAGACACCTGGTGCCTCCTTGGGATCAAGGGCGTCCATATCAAGCGATAAATAGACATTTCTGCCTTCAATTTTATCTGAAATTCTTTTATAAACCGACTCTTTATCCTTTTCAAAATCCAAGTAGCTGATAAAATCCAGGCGCTCCTTGTTTGCGTCATGAAGCTCCTCTTTTGAGGCACTCCTTACACCGACCACGAGAACGTTATCTTCTTTTAGGTGTCCAAAAATTCTTCTATTAACACAGGCATGCGAAAACTTTTCTCCAAGATACTCGTTCCTAAAATCTAGATGTGCATCCAAGACCAGGTAAAAAATATCCTTTGGCAGACATCTTATCACAGAGTAAGATATCGTGTGCTCTCCCCCTAAGGAAACAGGAATAACATTTTTAGATAAAACGTCTTTTAGTGTATCGTTAACCCTGGAGCAAGTCTCCTTAAAATTTCCGTACGAAACATCGACATTACCGAGGTCGCATATCCTCAATCTCATAAGGTCTTTTTTATCCTCGAAGTCGTAATCTTCTATTTCTCTGGAAGCCTCCCTTATCGCGTTTGGGGCAAGCCTTGAACCCACCCGGAAGGATTGGCTGCTGTCATAAGGTATGCCGATGATGGCATATTCTGCTTTATCTATCTCCAATTCCCTTCGTGCAAAGGTTAGAGGAGCTACATACATAGTATTTATCTCACCCTAACGATCTTTTTTCTACCCATCGCTTCAATATACTCGACCTCCCCACCCTCAATAAATTCGCCTTCGACGTCAGTTGGTATAGACACATCAAAAGTTTCATAGGTCTCAAGGTCCATTAATCCCAGGGTATTGCCGGTTTTGTAGTTTATCTGGGCGGATTTTCTTTCAATCATCGGTACCTCGATCTTTGCGTCAACTGGCTTTACCAAGCTCCTCCTCTTATTGTCCAAAATACCCATCGCCTCAATACGGGCTTTAGCAGAGCCGTGTTTTCCTGTCTTTGCGGTCTGGTAACTTACGATCTTGCAAGGCTCGCCATCGATGATGATGTGTCTTCCTACTTTTAATGTTCTAACTGCTGCGATCTTTGTGGCCACTATGATACCTCCATATATTACTTGTACTGTCGTCTTTTTGGCATAAATTGTCTGCTCTTCATTTCCAATCTTATTATTAAACATAGTACATTTTTTTTAAATTCAATTCAGAAGCTACGCAATCATAGATAAATTTTTAGGTTCTGGTTATCTTTTCAGAAGTGTATTCGTATTATTATATCAAAAAACACGAAGGTATTATGATGTTGGGACTTTCTGAGGATCTGGCTTTGGAAATACAACGCTCAATTAAGCCTTTTATGGGCCATAAAGAGTCAGCTGATGTCCTTTATAAAGGCGCTGACGGCACGCCAACAAAGAGGATTGATGATATTGCCGAAAAAGCTGCTCTGGGATTCCTAAAATCTACTGAAATCCCGATGGTTGTCTTAAGTGAGGAGATAGGAAGAGTATCTTTGGGTGAAGACCCTGAATATATCTGCGTTCTTGATCCGGTGGATGGAACATTAAATGCGACAAAGAATATCCCAATTTACAATACTTCCATCGCCTTTGCGCCGTATAAGGAGGATGCAACATTAAAAGACATCAAATATGGTCTGGTCATGGACCTTTTTAACAGCAACACCTTTAAAGCCGAAAAAAGGGGAGCAGCGATGATGAACGGAAAAGAGATCTCCGTATCAACTACAGAAGAGATCGAGAAGTCCACTCTCTCCTTATATATAAAACCAGGAGAATTGCGGACTGTTGAAGCTCTGATAAAAAAGACAAAGAGGATTCGGTGCCTCGGTAGTGTGGCACTTGAACTTTGTTATGTTGCAAACGGGGGTTATGAGGGAATGATAGACCTGCGGCATCTTTTGAAGGTAACTGATATAGCAGCCGGAAAGATAATAGTCGAAGAGTCAGGAGGGATAGTATCGGACAGTGAAGGAAAGATTTTAAACTATGGCTTACAAACCCTTGATAGAGTTGAAATCATCGCGGCCGCCAATGAGAAAGTTCATGAAAGTGTTTTATCGTTATTGAGGTACTGAAATGAGGGTCTTGATCGTAGCCAAAGAGGGGCACGAAAATGCCATGAATCTCTCAAAGGAGATAAGGGACTTTCTTAAATCAAAAGGGGGGGATGTGTGTTTTGATAGGATAACTGCTGCAAAACTCGGAGTTGAAAATACGGTTGAGTTAAAAGACGCAGATGCTGATTTTGTCCTTGTCCTTGGCGGAGACGGAACCATATTATGGACAGAATCAAAGCTTGGTGGAAAACTACCGATCTTTGGTATAAATTTTGGGTCTACAGGTTTCTTGACTGAGGTAGGACATAAGGACTGGAAGGATGCCTTGGAAAGGATATTAAAAAACGAATTTTCCATTGAAGAAAGGTCCAAAATTCGCGTTAAAGTTAATGGCGATAAAATAGTGGACGCCCTAAATGAGGCTGTTGTGAAGTCTTCCCTACCTGTTGAGATGCTTCATCTGGAGATAAAAGTTGACGATGAAGTGGCAGAGGTTGTTAGGTCTGACGGCATAATTATCTCAACCCCTACGGGGTCCACCGCCTATTCTATGTCTGCTGGAGGGCCTATTGTAGACCCGAGGGTAAATGCGTTTATAATCACTTCTATTTGTCCTTTTAAATTGGGCGCTAGGTCGATGGTTGTTCCCAGTAATTCTAACGTATCGGTAAGGCTGGTTAAGCCCAAAAAAGAGGCCATGCTGGTGATAGATGGGGAGTTGAGAAAAGAACTCTCTTTTGAAGATGTAATAACATTTGGACTTTCTGAAAAGAAGACCTCATTTATAAAACTGGAGAAAGACTTCTACGACCGTGTAAAGGATAGGCTGGAGAGATAGTGCCAGGGCAAGAGGAGGAGATTATGTCTGAGATCTTTATTCTGGATACCTCAGCAATAATAGGGGGATTTCGCCCATCTCCGAAACATCAGAATTATACCATTCAAGAAGTGGTCGATGAAGTAAAGGATGATAGGTCGCGTCTGTTGTTGGATTTGGACTTGGGCCATAGCCTGAAAATCTTAAAGCCTTCAAGTGAAAGTCTAAGGCAGGTAATATCACGATCAAAAGAGACAGGGGACTATATGCATGTTTCAAGCACAGATTTCAAAGTCATCTCCTTGGCTTTGGATTTTAAAAAGAAGGAGGAAGAACCAATCGTCGTATCTGATGATTACGATGTCCAAAACCTGTCAAGGGATCTTAGTATCATCTTTCAACCCATGTTAGAAAGAGGGATAAAGGAAGTATTTACCTGGAAGATTGTCTGCAAAGCATGCGGCAAGGAATTTAGTTTGGATTATGACAATGAAGAATGCAACATATGCGGGTCGAAAATATCAAAAATTGTTTCTAGTAAAGAGAGGATATAGACGAGGTTGAAGAGCTTAAAAAAGGAAATATGGCGGTTGCCCTCATACTCTTTGGCGTTATCCTGGGCATATCCTTAGTCGTAGCGGCTGCCATACATTGAGCATTTGAGTAAAACTGGTAGATATGAGAAAGATCGACGAGATGGTCCTAGACATCCTCAAGAATATACATCCCCTCAGTTTGGATGTTGTGGAGATAGCCGATCTCTGCGGGTACGATCAAGTCTTGGTTGAAAAATGTGTTGTCGGCCTCTTATATGAGGGGAAGATAGCCATAGATGAAGGTGACAAGTACAGATATAAAAAAGACTAGTCCAAGCTTACGCCATAGACTTTTTCAACGTTGTCTTTGTGTATTTTCCATAGGTCCTCTTCAGTCAATATCTCTTCCTCATATAACCTTTGGCTTACCCTTGGAACACTCTTCGGGCCTACAACTGCTCCTGGCCTTTTTAAATCATCTATGTAGTCGGACTCCATTAGGAATCGATTTCCTTCTTTTATAGCATGCGAGATATTTTCTTTAGAAGCAATAAGCGAAGGAAAAATGCCGAATTTTTCTCCGACTTTTATAAGAGGCGGGGAATAATGTTTGACCACCTTCGAGGGTCTGACTCCATAAGTCGTTGCCAGCTTGTTGAATTCCTCGAAGTGTTCGGGCGTTGAACTCTCTGTGTGTAACTGAATTGCGCAGTCTAAGTCTTTTGTCAATTTAAATGTGTATCTAAGCAGTTCCATGCATGCGCTTAATACCACTTCTTCCACTTCGTAGTGGGGCCTTCCTACTTCTCCTATAGCCACAGCTTGGCCCTCCCTAATATATCTGCAAGCAATGTCCATGGCTTTTTTGCCTATTTCCAATGCCTTATCTGTGGAGAATGTCTTGCACATATGTGCAAATTCTGCTGGATGCACCCCTATTACCGGAAAGGCCTTAACTTCGGTTTTATCGTTTATTTCATCTGCCAGGAAAATAGTGTTTTGAAAAAGCCTTTTAAAACTCTCCTCATCTTTAAGTAGGATATTCCAACTGGCGGTGAATTTAGTGACCAGAAAGATGTAGCCGCCGCCTGAGTTTTGAAACTTTTTTACAGCCCTTATCCCTTCCCCATTTATTGGATCGATATGCATGTGATTGTCGACAAACTGGGGGGGCATTGTAAAGGCCTTTACGAAGAGGTTTTCAAGGTGTCCTTATCACCTGGACATTGGATGTCCACTTCAGGCAGAATCTCTTCAATGCCAAGCCTCATCCTCTTGAAGAGTTCTTCTAGATCGACCTCGGTCTGGACGCATCCGTCCTTTATTAAAGGCGGGCCCTGAACAATGCATTTCCAAGTAGAGAGGCCGTGCATAGCCATGTTTAAATCCCTGTGGCAGGCAACACCAAAGGCCGCCTTGGGTTTTACCGCCTTAACTATGCGTTCTACAAAGGTGCCGCCAGGGACCACATAGAATCTATAGCCAAGCCTCTCAGATTCTTGTTTTAGGTCATTAATAACGCACATACCGCACTCTTTGCATGTAACTCCCAAGTTGGGATCAAGGCGTGCAGGACATTTCAAATGCCTTAAGCACTGCGGAACCACGAGGATGCGGTCCTTAACGTCGATGTCGGCAAATCTATTGGCGTATATGTTGTTTCTAATCTGAATGCCTATATAGTCCACTACCTTCTCTCCCACACCAAACATATTGGCGAGCCTTTTAACCTGAAGGTAAAAGGTATCTATGGTAAAGAGCAGGACTCTTGGTAGGATAATCTTGTGCTTTTTTATCAATATAATCCCCAAAACTGTTGATAGCAAAAACAATAATGCTACCGCTATTATTAATGCAAATGAGATCTTGCCTAATGTTTCGTAGAACAGTGCTGTGTTCAAAGCAATCCCAACTCACCTAACTTTTTGGAAACGTTTTCAACTGCCCTTCCAACGTCCGATGGCTTTTTTGCCCCTGTGCAGACGATCTTTCCTGAGCCGAACAAAAGTAAAACTACCTTGGGGTCTGTCATCCTGTAGACTAGACCGGGAAACTGCTCCGGTTCATATTCTGTGCCATCAAGCCCTATTGCTATTGCGTCCAGGTTTAATTCTGCATGCAGGTTTGCGCTTGCAACTATGTTCTGGACCACAACAACCGGATCCTCAGGTATATCGGTCCCAGCGTTTCTGATTTTGTCAACAGTGATGTTGATGGCCTCTTTGACCTCATCGATACTCTTTGCCCCTGTGCAGACGATCTTTCCTGAGCCGAATATTAGAGCAGCTGTCTTGGGTTTATCAAGGTGAAATACCAGGCCCGGGAACTGTTCGGGCTCGTATTCAACGTTGCTTAAAGCGACAGCGACACTTTCTAAATCGACCTCGGCCTGTGTATAGATGGGGTCACCGTTTTCATCCTTTAACACATTGCCATTTTCGTCCATTTTCTTTTTAGTTAAAGCAGTAGAAGCAACAACATTCTCAATCTTAATATTCGGATCGTTAATCTTTGGATCTGCCATTCACCAACCTCCGTCTGCGGTTTAAGGGCTTTATATATAAACGCTGTTTCAAATTATGGGTAATCCTTTTTAAAAGTATCTGAAGTTTTTTGGCTTTTACTTTTTTGATTTGAAGCGATCTAATTAAGGATGAGTTGATGATACCGCTTTGACGTAAATTTGATAAAGTGTCTTTTCTCAGGGCATACACGTAATCAACGAAAGCTTGCTTGTTGAAGATGTCACAGATAGGAGGGACATTAGCCTTTTCTTGTTATTTTTAAAAATATTTAAATAACTCAACGACAAATATTCTCTATCACAAAGGATAAGAGGTGCCTTCATGTTCTGCCCTCGATGCAGGGAACAGATATCAGATATTTCCAAATTCTGCAGGCATTGTGGAGTTAAGATAGGTTACTGCTCCAATTGCGGCGATATCATAGAGTTTGACTCGAAGTTCTGCATGCACTGCGGTTCAGACTTAAGAGAATATGCTGCAGTAAAGGAAGCTGTCGAAAGACCCCCAGTGCCCAAAAAGGCGCCCACTTTCGAACCTGAGAAGATACCTGAAGTAGAAAAGATTGAAAAAGAGGCGTTAGAAGCAGCTCCTCCAGTAAAAGAAGAACTCCCTCCACCTGAGGAGAAGGCAGAAAAAGGAATTATTTTTCATGAGCCCGCAAGATCCAGGATAGCCAAAGCTGTCTCTGGCACGAAAGAGAGACTATTCAAAATAACACCAGAAGGCAGGCAGGTCGATGACTTTGTTGTCAAAGGTGTCATCGATAAGCTATTGAACGAGAAAGAATTCAAGAGCCTGGATGAGCTCAAATTGGCGGTTGTAGGGCAACTGGAAACCCAGTACCGTCTAAGCAAGGATGACATGGCCTTCATCCAAAAGGCGATAGAGAAGAAGGGATATACGGGCAGATTCAGGTTTGACGATATCCTCGCCGAAAAGGTTGGTGGCAGGGGGAGACTTGTAGCTATTGTGATATCTGCCATGACGTTCATTGCTTTCGCTGCATTTGGTGGCGTTATTGAAGAAGTTGTTGTAGGTAGGCTGATAAATGATCCTCCAAAAGTGGAGATTCAAGAACCCCCTAACAACCTTGAAGTATCATACGGCCAGGCGATAACCTTTGTCGGTACGAGCGAGGATAAGGAGGACGAGGTTCTGCCCGATGCCTCTATGCATTGGCAGTCGAGTATAGATGGTGATTTGGGGACGGGTAACTCCTTTAGCACCGATGTCCTATCTGTGGGAGATCATACCATAACTTTAGAAGGTACAGACAGCAAAGGGAAGAGCACCAGCCGATCCATAGTTCTAAAGATACTTACTCGTGGACTGATATACGATCTGCTCATGGACAAGACAGTTGATGTAAACGGAAAAGAGGTGAAGGCGTACATCAAGGTATGGGAGCCTTTGATAAATGAAGAGGCCCCACAAAAGGGCTGGCTGGAGATGGAGAATCCATTTTACAAAATCAAGGTCAATCTAGATCACAGCTACTACCTGTTATTTGATAAGATAAATGAGATGGACTTACTTGTATACAATGACAAGGTCGAGAATCGTGCAGACATCCTAACAGGCTCTGATATCGGATATACCGATTATAGCGGCGAAAATGCCGGTGCGTTCTCCTCAACTGCGAAGGATGATCCGGACGGGATAGGCAGAAATCAACTCCTGATAGAAGATAAGGAGAATGGATTCCTCTTGGTGGCCACTGAAGGCTGGGACTATTTTGTAGCCGATGCTACAAAAGGGTATGATGCAGAGGCAGAGGTGATGTTTGGGATCTTTGCTGACAAACCCTATTTCATCGATGCAAACGAATTCAACAACCTCCAGAGCCTGGGTATTGTAAAAGACCCAGTATGGTTTAAAAATCCAGAGGAGATCATAAAGTCATGGGTGTTAATAGGAAAATACGACTCTGCGGTGTTAAAAGGAGGAGACCTGGATCACTTAAACGCAGAACGGTGGAAGCCTTATTATGAAGTACAGACGGTCTCATTCAAAGGAAGAAAGGTATGGCACGACGGCTCGGCAACTTTCGCCAAACAATTTCCAACACATAAGCTTCTAGGCGATAAATTCGGCGGAGCTATCATCTTTTCCCTTCCTGAAGGTAAGTTTCGGTTTGATGACTCTTTAGGGGTATATGGCGAACAGGTCGTCAACGAATATATAATTGGCGTGGAGAAGCCAACGAAAATAACTGCCTTTACAACAGAGACTGTCAACAAAGAAGCGTTCTTCTACGACGACGAGACTTTCCAATATTACGATTCAATGCTTCTTATTTGTATAAAGTATGGACTTATATGCCCTGAGGATCCACTTGATCCCCGTTCATGGAGAACAAAAAGATTTGCTTATGTAATAACATTGACAACGGATTGGTACAATTCAGATACAAACCAGCCTAAAGACGAGGTATATGCTATAGCAGACCAGGGATTGGCGGACTTAAAAAAATATGAAGGCTCGATATTAAGAGAAATGGAAAAGACAGCCCCCCTTGCGGCCACAAAGGTGGGGGGAATGCTCTGATATACTAAAAAGATTTATAAAGGTATAAACTATCTTCGTTTGACATGATAGAGAGGATCAAAACCTTGCTGCCAATCGAACCTCCAGCCTTCGATTTTGAAAGACGATTTGCAGATGCAACTACAGGAAAATCATTCGAAGACGACTTTTTTGATTTCGATGACAAACTCCGTTATTGGACGACCATCTACAGATACATGCTATTTCTGGATTTTGAGTCAGGTACTCAGTTGATGATCGGCATAGGGCAGAAAAATATCTCGAATTACCAGTTAAACAAGATTCCCATAGAATTTGCCTTTGATCCTCCTAACTACAAGGTTGGACTCTCATATTGGTACCAAAACGAGAAAACACTCCACGAGACCAGGAACGATGTTCTGGAGAGTTACAACGATGGATTTGTATCAGACACCCTGTTATTTAAAAGAAAAGCCGGGGGTTATATCTTCAAACTGAAAGAATTTGATACCGAGGTCAGTTTAACTGAAAAACGTAATGAAGATTTTCTTAAGTTTGGAAATCTTATGAATCCATTTCAAAGGCATAATGCATACTTTACATTTAAAGGGAAGGTTAAGGGCACGGAATCCAAAGGCATAGCTTTTATCCAGAAGGTAGCTATAAACATGCCATTTATTCCATGGCGATGGGGCAGGACTTTTTTTGAAGATGGTTCACAACTCGATTTTTATGAGCCCCGGGCCTTGGTACCCCTCTTTAAGAGTCTTAACTTCAAATTTGACGATGAAGTTTACAAATTCAACAAAAATGTAACGATAGCCGTGAAGGGCGGAGTTGAAAACCCCCTGTGGAGGCTTTGCGGAGAAACTGATAATGGAGTGACTATTGATTGGAGGATTAAGTCTTATGCCCGCGTCTGCCAGATATTTGAGACACAAAGGAGCAGATTCTTATATAACGAGTATCCTTCAAAGATCACATTTTTAAAGATTAAAAAGGGCGGAGAAATCCTCTGTACACTTGATGACCTTGGAAGAAACGCCACTAATTGTGAGGAATCTTACTATTCCAAGATACTTGCCAACATTAAATGACCAAAGGCTTATATCTTTCTTTTTTAAGACTTCTAATTGATGGTGATACTTATGCTGTGGGAAGTCAGAATCGGTTACAAGCCAGGAGTTCAAGACACAGAAGGGGAATCAACGCTAAAAGGCCTTAAAACTCTGGGATTTGAAAAGGTGAAAAGTGTCCATGCCTCCAAGGTCTATCGGATCGAAGGCGATTATTCAAAGGCCGAGATAGAAGAGATGTGCAAGCGTTTATTGGCAAATCCAGTGAGTCAGAACTACACGATAGCGGAGGTCAAGGAGTCCCGGTAATGGTCGAAATCGAGATCCTCGATGCAAGCGACGATATTCTCTTGGAGATAAGCAGGGAGGGACAACTCTCCTTGAACTTGGAGGAGATGCAGGAGATTAAGGGATATTACAAAAAAGCCGGACGTAATCCCACCGATATTGAGCTTGAAACCCTTGCCCAGACTTGGTCGGAGCACTGCTTTCACAAGACCTTCAAATGTAAGATCATAATGGGACAAGATAGAATAGAAAATCTGCTGAAAACAACTGTTGCCAAGGTTACAAGAGAGCTTGACCCTGGCTGGTGTTTCTCAGTCTTTGAAGACAATGCAGGCATTGTGGACTTTGAAGACGACACAGCTGTCGCATTCAAGGTTGAGACCCACAACCACCCTTCTGCCCTTGAACCTTTCGGGGGCGCAGCTACAGGGGTAGGGGGTGTGATAAGAGACATACTGGGTGTCTGGGGAGAGCCCATTGCGAATACAAACGTTTTGTGTTTTGGGCCTTTAGACATGCCTTACAGTAAAGTGCCGCAAGGAAGCAAGCATCCGAGGTTCATTTACTCTTATGTAGTAAAAGGGATAGGAAGTTACGGAAACAATATGGGCATTCCCACCGTCAATGGTGCCATATTCTTCGATGAAAGTTACACCGGCAATCCATTGGTTTACTGCGGTACTGTCGGCACCGTTCCCAAGAAAAGATTTGTCAAAAACACAAAGCCAGGAGATATAATCCTGCTGGTGGGTGGGAGGACAGGTAGAGATGGAATCCACGGTGTGACCTTTGCATCCATCGAGCTGCATGAAGAGTCAGAAGAGACATCCGGCTCTGCGGTGCAGATTGGCGATCCAATACAGGAGGAAAGGATGAAGCGTGGAATATTGAAGGTCAGAGATTTGGTGTTGGGTTCGGCTATAACCGACCTAGGCGGGGGCGGTCTTTCCTCAGCTGTAGGTGAGATGGCAGAGAGGTCGGATTGTGGTGCAGTAGTCCACCTGGACAGGGTGCCGTTAAAATACCCAAATATGATGCAATGGGAGATCTGGACGTCAGAATCTCAGGAGAGGATGCTCATCTCTGTACCAAAAGAAAACCTTGAACGTGTAATAAAGATCTTTGAAGATGAAGATGTAGAGGCAACGCCCATCGGCGCCTTTATACCCCAGAAAACATTGAGACTTGTATTCAAAGACGATGTCGTAGGAGAGCTTGACATAGAGTTCATGTTCAAAGGTGTGCCAGAGATTACTAGAAAAGCAAGTTGGGAGAAGAAACGATTCCCAGAACCTGACTTTAAGGTGCCTAAAGATCTTACACCTTCTTTGTTGGATATACTGGCCTCTCCCAATGTAGCGAGCAAGGAATCTGTGATAAGGACCTACGATCACGAAGTGAGAGCGGCAAGCGTCCTTAAACCCCTGCAAGGTGTCCTCGAAGACGGTCCTGGAGATGCATCTGTCCTAAAACCCCTTTTTGATTCATGGAAAGGAGTGGTCATATCCAACGGCCTTAATCCTGAATATGGCAAGATCGATGCATACTGGATGGCTGCATCAGCCATCGACGAGGCCATCAGGAACAATGTTGCGGTTGGAGGCCGAAGAATTGCGTTACTTGATAACTTCTGCTGGGGGAACCCGGAAAAGCCCGACAGATTAGGCACCCTGGTCAGGGCTTCTCAGGCCTGCTATGATACAGCCATTGAATATGGCACCCCGTTTATTTCAGGTAAAGATAGCCTATACAACGAGTCTGCAATCGGACCGATAACCCCCACCTTACTCATCTCAGCCCTTGGCATAATACCTGATGTAAGAAAGTGCGTTTCAATGGATATAAAGGAGGTGGATAACCCCATATATATAATAGGTAAGACGTTTGATGAGCTCGGTGGTTCTCATTATTACAAGATCCATGGATTTCTGGGCAATAGCGTGCCAAAGGTAAACGCGAAAACAGCAAAAACAACCATGGATTCATTGACAAAAGCGATTGATGAAGGACTTATCAGGTCTTGCCATGACCTCTCTGAGGGGGGCTTGGCTGTATCCTTGGCAGAGATGGCGTTCTCTGGAGGTATTGGTGTGGATGTTCGACTGAGTAAAGTTTCGGTCGATGCAAAGATGCGGGAGGATTATATTTTGTTTTCTGAGTCAAACAGCAGATTTTTAGTGGAGATTGATAAGGATAACCAGGATAGGTTTGAACACCTTTTAAAGGGCACGGTTTTCGCTCAAATCGGCACCACGATACCTGATGAGGAACTCAGGATTTTTGGCTTCAAAAATCAATTAATTTCTTCTGATCTAAAGACACTAAAAGACTATTGGCAGAGGACGTTGAAGTGATGGCATGGAGATTGAGGATATAATTTTTTGTTTGATAAGAGCGCCTGGCACCAATTGTGATATAGAAACACATTATGCTTTGGAGTACTTCGGTACAAAAGCAGAGATTGTCCACATAAACCAGCTCCTCAAAGGAGAAAAAGATTTGGCGTCATACCACGGGCTTGTCATCCCTGGGGGGTTTTCTTTTGGAGATCACATAAGGTCTGGGGCTATCTTGGGAAAGACCTTGCAGTGTAAATTCGGCGATTTGTTGACAGAATTTGCAGAGGAGAGTAAGCCAATATTGGGTATATGCAACGGCTTTCAGGTATTGGTAGAATCCGGCCTATTACCTGGATTTAAAGACCGTGGTACGATCCTTAATGCCGCACTCGGAACAAACACTTCTTCAAAGTTTGAGGATCGATGGGTATATCTTAAAAAAGTAAATGAAAGCAGGTGTGTTTTTACTGCTAACGGCAATGAACTTGTTAGAATGCCGGTAGCCCACGGGGAAGGGAAGTTCATCCTGCCGCCTGAAGAGGAAGAGCGACTTTTAAACGAACTTGAAAAGAATGATCAGATCGTTTACAAATACGCCAAGGGAGAGGGAAGCTTAGCTTTTGGTTCTTACCCCGAAAACCCAAATGGTTCTTTTGCCGACATCGCAGGCATATGCAATCCGTCTGGAACAGTCTTTGGTCTTATGCCCCATCCAGAAAGGGCATTCCAGAGGATAACCTATCCGGACTGGACCAGGACGGGACTTGGAGAAATAGGGGATGGTTTCTCTATATTTAAGAATTTAGTGGATTTTGTAGCGAAGAGATTTTGACAATAAAGGAACCAAACTTTATTATGTCCATACAATGATATGCCATATAAGATGAAGCTTAAAAAAACCTTCGCCGGCGTATATTTCATAGAGATTCCAGAGGACCTTATAAGATTTACAACCTGGGAAGAAGGGGACGAGATAGAGGTCCTCTCGGGAACAACTGTTTCTGTCCGGAGGGGTGACCTGATATTAAGAAAGGCCTATTGAAATTAGCAGATGGTATTAAGGCAGCGTACAGATCTAAAGTAAAACTTGTTTCGGACGGATTATGTGACAAAGCAACAATGACGAAAACATTAAATAAAATCAAAAATATCCTTGCTCGGTGAAAATATGGACACTACAGGTTATTCGGAGGACAGGGTTTTTTTCTTCACTTCCGAATCGGTATCAGAGGGGCATCCTGACAAGATTGCGGATCAGATATCGGATGCTGTACTGGATGCAGCCTTGGCAGAGGATCCAGATAGCAGGGTGGCCTGCGAGACCCTGCTTACAACTGGGGTAGTGTTTGTTGCCGGTGAGGTAACGACAAAGGCTCAGTTGGATGTTCCAAAGATTGTGAGGGACACAGTAAGGGATATAGGTTATACAAATTCAGAGAGGGGGTTTGACGCCGACTCGTGTGCAGTCATAGTAGCTCTAGATAAACAGTCTCCTGACATCGCTCAGGGTGTCAATCAAACTGATGAGCATGAGCAGGGTGCTGGAGATCAAGGGTTGATGTTTGGATACGCAACCAATGAAACCCCCGAGTTCATGCCACTTCCGATCTCGCTTGCCCACAAGTTAACTATGCGCCTATCTGAATGCATGAGGGACGGCATTCTGCCATTTTTAAGACCTGATGGAAAGTCACAGGTGACAGTTGAATATCATGGTATGGAGGCAAAAAGAGTAGAGGCCGTTATTGTTGCTGCCCAGAATGACGGCAGCCTTTCCAATGAGGATGTAAAAAAGAAGGTCTTAGAGCACGTGATTAAGGCCGTTATACCGTCGGAGCTTCTTGATGACAACACGAAATACTTTGTGAATGAGACTGGGCGGTTTGTTGTTGGCGGACCCCATGGTGATACCGGGCTTACTGGCAGGAAGATTATCGTGGACACCTATGGTGGGCGCGGTAGCCACGGCGGTGGGGCTTTCTCTGGTAAGGATCCTTCGAAGGTGGACAGGTCTGCTTCTTACATGGCGCGGTATGTTGCAAAAAACGTCGTTGCCGCCGGTTTGGCTGACAGGTGTGAGTTGCAGCTGTCGTATGCTATCGGCGTACCTGAGCCTATCTCTGTAAATCTTAGTACCATGGGGACTGCGAAGATACCTGAGGAGGATATTATCGAGCTTATAAAAAAACACTTCGATTTAAGACCGAGGGCCATAATAAACCACCTCAATCTTAAGCGTCCCATCTACAGGAAAACGGCTGCCCACGGCCATTTTGGCCGAGATGATCCTGACTTTACTTGGGAAAAAACGGATATGGCAGATGTCTTAAGAAAAGATGCAGGGCTTTAGTGCCCATGATCCCAATTTTACCCAGCTTTAAAATTTCCAAAAAAGCCTACAGACGCCAGTTAATAAACAAGCATCCAGGGCTACTATTGGAAAAACATAACAACCCTCTTTAACATTGTAATGGGTCGTTATCTCTCATTAAAGAGACAACAAGATCTACTTGTCTATTTGCTTTGAGAAAAGGAGCTTATTCAACTTTAAGATCATAAACTAAGAATTCTTTTTAGTTTGTTGTTTGTCTCTTCTTTTAAAGATGGGCCGACTTCTCCTAGTTCCCCAATTACTAAGTCTTTCAGTATTGTTGCTATTTTGTTTAATTTTATAATTGACGAAGTTTTTAGTCCAGTTTTTTTGAATTCTCTATGGTCCTCTCCTATAAGTACATCCGTCTCTCCAAGTGTCGAGGGTATTCTCGAAGATATAAAAGCAACGATCACGTCCCTCGTATCTTCGTAAAGTACGAGCGCCGGAATACTTTGAGGCGGATAAGTCTGTGAAAGGAAAAGGGAGGAGAACGATTTTCCCTTTCATTTATATCTTACCTTCAAATCGCGAGGTGTATATAACTCGGGCTCTCCAGAAAGAAATTTTGATAAAGATTTTTCACTTAAGCCTGTTATAGCAATTGATTCCCTCTCGCTCACTAACTCATTCAATCTCTCATTCAGGTGTTTAAGTGTGTTTTTTATTTCCCGAAGTTCCGCCTCTACGCCATTCATACCATATTATCTGCAAATTAACATTTATAAAGTTTCCATCTCATCAAATTCATTTTTTTCACCGATTCTTCGGGCAAAGTTTAAGTCAAAAAACATAGACATCTAAAACGTTTAAGATGGACTACAGTGAATTGACAAAGGTCTATGAAGAGCTTGAAGCTACCACAAGCAAGCTTGAGAAGGCAGAGATAATATCCAATTTTTTAGGAAGGATCCCACGCGATCTTTTATCCATTGTCCCCCTCCTTGTGATGGGTGAGGTATTTCCGGAATGGAGCCCGCTAGAGCTGGGGATAGGGCCCAGCCTTTTATACGACTCTATTTCGTTTGTAAGTGGAAAGAATAAAAAAGAGATAGAAAACATGCTAAGGGAAGAGGGGGACGTAGGCCTTGCCACTGAGAGAATATTTGAAAAAAAGATCCAGACATCTTTAAGTTATAGAAAATTATCCATTAAAGATGTCTACCAGACCTTCGAGAAGATTTCAACCATATCCGGGAGCAGGTCACAGGACAAAAAGATAAAGCTTATAGCCGATCTTTTGTCAAACGCTTCTCCCCAGGAGTCAAAGTACATCACAAGGACCATCCTCGGAGAGCTTCGGGTGGGTGTGGCTGAGGGCCTTGTAAGAGACGCTATTGCAAAGGCGTTCGATTGTCCTGTAAAAACCGTTGAAAGAGCCTTTATGCTTACCAACGACTTTGGCAAAGTAGCTATAACTGCAGCAGAGAATGGCGAGAAGGGCCTTGAAGGCCTTTCCATGAAAGTAGGAGTTCCTTTAAAGCCCATGCTGGCACAGATTACCCCTTCCTTGGAAGAAGGCTTAGAGGATGCAGGAAGGGCAGGAGTTGAAATAAAATACGATGGAGCCAGAGTCCAGATCCACAAACATGGAAAGGATGTTCAAATATTCTCCCGCAGACTTGAGGATGTAACAAAACCACTGCCTGATATAGTAAAATATACCCTTGAGGCCGTCAAGGCAGAGGATGTTATCCTGGATGGCGAGGCTGTTGCCATAGATCCAAAAACAAACAAGCCGAGGCCTTTCCAGGATATCCTAAGAAGGTTCAGGAGAAAATATGATGTGAAAAAGTCGGCTGAAAAAATTCCTTTTGTCGTATACCTCTTTGATATCCTTTTTCTTGATGGTAAGACTACCATCGACTTAAGTTTTGAGGAGAGGCGGATAAAGTTGGAAGAAACAGTAAAACCCATACCTGATAAATTTGAGCTGGCAAAGCAGTTGGTTTCCACGGATACGGGCAAAATTGAAAAGTTCTACCAGAAGTCATTGGAGATGGGACATGAAGGGGTTATGATAAAAAATCTGGATGCCACCTATATACCTGCTGCTAGGGTGGGCCACATGTATAAGATCAAGCCGGTGATGGAGACCTTGGACCTTGTCATAACCGGTGCCTTGTGGGGTACCGGAAAGCGGGTTGGATGGCTAAGTTCGTATCTTCTGTCTTGTAGGGATGAGACTACAGGAGAGTTTAAACCCCTGGGCAGGGTCGGCACAGGAGTTACAGAAGAGCAGCTGGACGAATTTACCAAGCTTTTAAAGCCCTTGATTGAGTACGAATCCGGGAGTGAAGTTACAATAAAACCAGAAATGGTTGTGGAAATTGCATATCAGGAGATTCAGAAGTCATCGAAATACGAGTCTGGATATGCTCTAAGGTTTCCCAGGGTTATCAGGTTAAGGGATGACAAAAGTCCTGACGAGGCTGACACCATCGAAAGCGTTTCCAAACTTTATGAGACACAGGCATTGAAATAACAAAATTTTCAATCATTCAAGTCATGCTCTTCAATTATATCGTCTGCCCATTTTATCGCTTTTTCCATCTTCATCGTACTTACCAAATGGACAAAAACGATCTCGCTAACAAGCCTTTTAAGACCCCTTTTATCCATGGGTTTTTCCGATTTTACGTAATCACCCAGGGATGTCAATATAATGTCCTCAGTCTGGGTTTTCCCATAGTATGTCCCCAGGGATTTATTGATGTCTTTTATTACATTGATGAACTGGAAGTTCCCACTCTTTTTCGCAGCCCTTATATACCTTTTATAACCCTTGGCTTTTTATCTAAATCAGGCTTTACATTGTCTATGGTTTTCAGACATTCAACACCGCTTTCTGCACCATAACTTCATGCCCTTCCATCTCAAGGGTCTTTTTGACAATCTTGATTATGTTGGGCTCATCATCCACGGCCAAAATCTTTGCCATTTATTGCTCCTTTGGCACCTTCACATAAAAAATGCTACCTCTAGGCTTGTTATCCTCTACCCAAACACTTCCCTTGTGCAAGGCCACGATTCCCTGCACGATGGCAAGGCCGAGACCTGTACCCTTAGTTCCGCCCTTCTCTTTCCTTATGAATCTATGGAATATGTCCTTTTTATACTCGTCTGGAATCCCTTGGCCGTTGTCTTTGACCATTATCCTCCATCCATCCCCATCGTCTTCTATGCCAATAGAAATCTTAGAATCGGTGGGGCCGTATTTTATGGCGTTAGAGATGAGGTTTATGGGTACCTCTTTGAATATGGGGTTACATTTGACGGGGTATCTTCCTTCAAATTCTCCTTTAAGCACTATTCCTTTTTTCTGAGCCAAAGTTTTCATCTCCTCCATGGCATCTTTCACATACTCTGAGAGATCAGAGCCCACAAGGTCAAGTTTCTCGAAGGATTCCACGTGGGCCAGTGTCGAAGCCTTTTCTATTGTGTCCTCGAGTTTATTTGTTTGGTTTTCAATAACATCTATTATCTCTTGGTCCTCAACGACATCCTCTAAGAGGTCCACGCTTGAGTGGATTACACTAACAGAGTTCAATAGGTCGTGGCGAAGGACATCTGTGAAGAGATCCT